>JAJYGO010000169.1 GCA_021785115.1 Chloroflexota bacterium
GCCCGGCGGGACCAGCACCGGCGGCCCGCCCGGCTCCGCATACGCGGCGGCAACCCCGGCAGTGAACCCCGTCCCGGCGATCCCCGCGTGGGGCGGGCCGGGCAGTACCGGCGCCAGCGCCTCGACCATGCGCGCCACCAGCCGCTCCTCGACGCCCCACAGGCGCACCAGCCCGTCGGCGTGGACGATCAGCCGGCCGAACGCCGGGTCCGCGACGTCGCTCGGCCCGGCGATCCCCGGGCTGAACGCGGCCAGCCGCTCGCAGGCGGCCTCGACCGCGGCCCGGTCCTCGTCAGGCGCCGGGTCCAGGAAGACCGCCTCGGGCGCCATGCGGTGCGCCGACCCCAGCGGGATCCCCCGCCGGACGCCGAGCGCCCGGGCGAGCGGATCTGCGTCGAGAACCGTCCCGCCCGTCCAGGGCTGCCCGCCGAGGACGATCGGGCCGGTTGGCCACGAGCCGGAGGTGGCGCCGACCGCCTTGCGGCGAGCCGGGGTCTCCGCTCGCTCGCGCGCCTCGTGGCGAGCCCTGGCGAGGCGGAGTGGGAGGTGCGGCCAGAACAGGTAGAGCAGGCGCATGGGTATCGATCGATGGGTGGGGGCCTTTCCGATCGGCGGGAGCGACGGGGCCGGGCGGAGCCGACGGCTGGTGCGCCGGCGGCTGGGCGAGCCGGGCGAGGACCGGCGAACGACCCTCGGGCCTCGGGGATCCCGAGGGCGCCGGGGAGCCCGGTGGCGAGGCAGGCGCCTCGAGCCCTGCGAGCATTTCGGGGCGGGCGAGGCACCCGTCCCGCGGCCCGCCCTCTGCGTACAGGATGGCCAGCTCGGCGTCCCGACCGGGCGGGCCGTACCGGTTGCGCACCACAGTGGCCCGGCACCGCTGCCCGACCACGTCCCGGCCCAGCCGGATCCAGCCCGAGCGGCGCAGTTCGAGCCGCAGCCCGCTCGCCTGGTCCACGGCAGCCGCCAGTCCGCGTCCCAGCCCGTCGGGCGCCAGCACCACGAGCAGCGTCCCCGCCCGCCGGGCCAGGCCCGCCAGCCGCCCCAGCCGGTCCCCCACCCGCGCTCCGGCCACCGCCGGGCCCCGACCCTCGGGCAGGTCCAGCACCAGCAGGTCCACCGTCCGGGCGGCGAGCAGCGAGCCCGCCAGCGCCAGCGCCTCCTCGAGGTCCTGCGGCACAAGGACCACCAGCCACTCCGGGCGGGCGCCGCGCGCCACCGCCTCCACGGGATCGAACGCGCGGGCCAGGTCAAGCCAGGCCACGATGGACCCGGCGGCCTGTGCCTCCGCGGCCACTCGGAGCGCGAGCGTCGTCCGTCCCGAGCTGGCGCCCCCGCGGAGCACCACAGTGGCCGAGCGCGGCAGCCCGCCCGTCCCGAGCACGGCGTCCAGCGCGGCGAAGCCCGTGGAGACCACCCGGCCGTCCTCGTGCGCGGGGACGCCCGGTCGTGCGGGCGCGAACGGGTTGGCGGGCGCGACGGCGGGTGACGCAGGCGCGAAGGCGTCGACCGGGGCTCCTGACGCTTCGGCTTGCCGGCGGTCGGCCTCGGCTGCCCTGGCCTCGGCCTCGCCATCGAGCGGGAACGGCGCCAGCGCGAGCGCGCCGTCGACCACCGGCGTGGTGTCTCCCCAGCGTCGTGGAGCGGCCGCGCCCCATCGTGCCTGGAGGCTGGCGAGGGCCTGGGAGACGTCGGATGCTCGGGTCATCGGACGTCTAATCATAGAACGCCTGTTCTATTCGTCAAGAGCCCGCGGGCTTGTGCAGGCGGCCGATTCCTGGTCGTTCGCCGGGATGCCGAACCGCTCACTAGCGGCATTCGCGGGCGAGCCGGCTGTGCCACCCCACCTCGTGAGTGCCTGCGAAGTGCGACCGTCCGAGCACCCATGCCGGGGCATGGCCGACGGGCCGCCGATCCGCGCCAGCAGCCCTATCCCGCCAACGCCAGCACGCCCAGACCGGCCGTCAGCGCGCCCAGCCCCACCCACTGGACGGGCCGGAGGCGCTCGCCCAGACGCAGGATCGCGAACAGCACGACGAGCACCGGGCCGAACGAGCTCACCAAGGTGACGATCCAGACCGGCGCCTCGGCGAGGCCGATGGCGAACGAGGTGAACGCCGCCGTGTCGCACACCCCCGCGAGCGCCAGGAGCGCGACGATCTGGCGGGTGGCCGGGCGGTTCGGCTCGAGCACGGCGCTGAAGCGCTCGGAACCCGTGGCCCGCGCGATCGCCAGCAGGGTGACGCCGGCCGCCAGGTTGCCGAAGCGCGAGCCGAGCAGGATCGGCAGCCAGCCGTGGTCCCGGATCGGCCCCGCGAGGAGCACGCCCAGCAGTCCGAACAGCACCACGGTCAGCAGCGCCATCGCCACGCCGGGGCCCACCATCCGCGCGCTGCGGAGCGTCCCCTCCTGGAGCACCACGGCCGTCAGCATGACGCCGAGCACGGCGAGCGCGGTGCCGACCACCTGGAGCCCGCTCAGCGACTCGCCGCGGACGACCACCGCCAGCAGGACCGACAGCCCCCCGTACGAGACGGTGACGGGGCTGACGACGCTGATCGGGCCCAGCCGCAGCGCGGTCATGTACGTGATGTACCCCGACGCGGCGAAGACCCCCAGCGGGAAGCCCAGCAGCACGCCCGGGACCCAGTCCGGGCCCAGCAGGTCGGGCCGGAGCAGCGTGAAGACGACGAACGAGGCGACACCCACGCTCAGCGTGCCGATCTGGACGCGCAGGCTGCCGACCTGACGCACCGCGAGCGCACCCGCGATGTCCACGACGCCCCATGCGACGGCGGCGAACAGACCGTAGGACAGGCCGATGAGCATCGGCGGAGTCTACCGGGGGGCCTGCGGCGGACGGCCCGCTGTCGCGTGGTACACTTCCCGGCCGGTCGCCCCGACGCGCTCGGCGGCGTCGGCCCGTGGGGATGTAGCTCAGCTGGGAGAGCACCGCGTTCGCATCGCGGGGGTCAGGGGTTCGAGTCCCCTCATCTCCACCACCCCACCTCTGTTCACCAGCGCGCCGCCCGTCGCACACGGGAGGGCCATCGGCGCGACCTGGCCGAAGGATCTGAACAGCGCCCCGCGAGAAGATTGCGCGGAGTGCCTCGGCGGCCGACTGGTTCGAAAGGTTCGAAGAACGCCCGGACACGAGCGGGTGACGGGTCAGGCGAGACGATCTCTGGAGCCCGCCGGCTTGATGCGGATCGCGCTCACTTGTTGAGGATCTTGTCCGCCTTGCGGTCGATCTTGCGCTCCTCGGACTGCGTGATGGTGCCCTTCTCCTCCTGCTGGGCCGCGCGCGCCTTGGCGTTGCGGGCGTGCGCCTTGTCGGGCATCGGGTACTTGCGCTCCTCGGGCAGGCCGAACGCCTTCTCCGGGAGCTTGTCGCGCTGCTTCTCGCTGAGCTTGGCCATCGGGCACCTCCTTGCTGAAAGGGCGACGCCGCCCGCTGGGGATGGCGGACGGCGTCGCGGAGGCGAGGGGGTACGCAGGTGACAGCCGGGGCCCGCGCTTCGAGACTGACCGATCGGGGTGTCGCCGCGGTTGTGCGGGATGTTGACTACCCGTCAAACGCTCGAGCTTCCCTCACTCCGGGGCGGATCTTCCGGCGGCGTTCGTATCCAGCACATGAGCGGGACTGGCCCGGCCGTTGCAGGCGCATGGCGAGAGCGGCCGAGCGGCGTCGTGGCCTGGAGGGGCCGGGGCCACGGGCGCGATCGGCGCCAGGCTAGTGCCGAGGGCCTCCCGTCGCGGGGCTCGTCCCGCGTGCAGCTTCGTGCGAGGGTCGAGCCTCCTCCGGTTCCACAGCCTCAATCGCCGGCGTCACCGGCTGGTCGCGGGCCTGGAGCCGCTCGAGGACCACCTCCAGCGACGCCGCCACGGGCACTGCGATGAACGCGCCCACCAGCCCATCGATCGCGCCGCCCGCCAGCAGGCTCGCGATCACGAGGAACGGAGAGATACCCACTGCGTTGCCCACGACCAGCGGCGCCAGCACGTTGCCCTCGATCGCGTGGATCACGAGGTACGCCACGAACACGAACGGGAGGGCGTCGGACTTGAGCGTCGCCGCCACGAGCAGCGCAGGGGCGGCGCCGAGGGCGGGGCCCACCAGCGGGATGGCCTCGGCGAGGCCAGCGAGGAGCCCGAGCAGGACCGGTGACGGCAGGCCGAGCACGCCGCAGACCACGCCCACCATCACCCCCATCGCGCCCATGAGGACGAGCTGGCCGCGGACCCAGCTGCCGAGCCGGGTCTCCACGCCGTTCCAGGCCTCGCGCACGCCGGCCCGTCGACCCGCCGGCAGGTAGCTGAGCGCGAACCGCTGGAGGCGCGCGCGCTCAGTCATCCAGAAGAACACCAGGGCGAGCACAGTGGCGAACGAGACGAACGCGTCGGCCACCGACAGGCCAGCCGCCAGGATCTCCAGTCGCCGGCACCCCGTGGTTGCTCGACAGCGCGTTCTGGGCCGCGTCGACGAGGCCGACGATCGCCGTGCCCAGGGCGAGCGGCGTCCTGACGGCCCTCCTCGTCACCGTGATCCTGGGCACGGCTGACCCACCGCGAGCGCGGCGTTCGGGCCGATGACCCGGGCCATCGCGTCGCCGCCGGCCGCCACGAACACCAGGGCGAAGGTTCCGCACACCTCCGCCGCCAGGCGGCGGCCCAGGATTGGGCCGGGCGGGCGGGCGTCGGTCACGCGGCCGGGCCACACTGCCCGTTGGGGCCTGGAAGCCCAGACGCGCTCTGCTCGCTCAGTCGCCCCAGGCACCAGGCGCAACCAGGCCGCGGCCGATGATGGCCTGTGCGGCAGGTGGCCACCATCACCGGTTCGATCACCATCGGGCCGCAGGTGACCAGAGCCGCGAATGAGCCCCATGCCAGGGCGCAGGGCCAGCACACGGCCGCTCCGTCGCCGGTGACCACGTGCTGGGTGGAGCGGCAGCGGACGCAGGATGGCTGGATCGTGGGTCGGCGACTTGGCTCGTCATCGTGACGCTGCACACCGAACATGCTCAGATCTTCCGAGGGCCGCATCGCGCTCGATGTCCCGGCTCGGGTCGTCGCTTCGCATTGGCATTGCAAGCGCTGGCGGGTCGCGCCGGCGGCCGGCCGTGTCGGCGAGGGCCGGCCGCGGTGACCCACGTCCTGCGACTGCCGCACGCCTGCAACACGCGTCGGGCGGCCCGCGCGCGTCCCACTCGTGCCCCCGGCATGGAGGAGAAGGCCGCAGCCAGGCGAGGCAGGCGCAGACACGCGTCCCCGCCGGGCCGGGCCTCGCGGCTACCGTCCCTTCGAGCGCTTGGACCCCTTGGCGGCCTTGGTTTCGCCCGCCTCCGCCCGATCCTTGTTGACCGTCCGGGCCGCGATCTCCTCCGCCCGATCCTCGGAGCGCCCCTGCTCGCGCTCGCTCTCCTTGATGTGCTCGTACTGCCGCTCTCGCTTGGGCGACCAGGCCTTGGGTGGCATGCGCGATCCTCCGTGCGTCGGGCCATGCTCGCGCGGCCCGGCATCCGCCGGCGCTGCCGCGCAAGCGGCGGGCGTCGCGATTTCGTTTCGGCCGCCGCACGACCGTGGTGAGCGCAGCCGATCCCCTCCCCGACCGGCGCCGGGGGCTGGTCTGGTGGTCGGATGCGGAGCCGGCGATCCGGCGGGTCCGGTCGGGCCGTGGGTTCCGGTACCTGGGCCCCGACGGGCAACCCGTGGACGCGGGGGCCGTCGAGCGGATCCGACGCCTGGGGATCCCGCCGGCCTGGACCGACGTGCGGATCTGCCCGCTGCCCGACGGCCACCTCCGGGCGACCGGCCGAGACGCGAGGGGCCGCAAGCAGTACCGCTACCACCCGGCATGGCGGTCGGCGCGCGATGAGACCTCGACCCTCCGGCTGCTGCGCCGGTGGTCGGCAGAGCAGGCTGGGAGGCGGCTGCAACGCCACTCCAGAGCACTGCAAGGTGAGCCGCCCGCCGACGGAGCGACAGTGGGTGTTCCCCCACAGGAGGACACACTCGATGCAGCCAGCACGCGAGTCGGCCGTCGGACGGCCGGCGTCGGCGCGCCTCGCGACACCTGGCGAGGTGGTCAGCCAGGTCGCGACCAGCAGCGTCCGTCGCCGGCACACCAGGGTGGCGACGCGCCGGATCGCGATGATCAGCGAACACGCCTCTCCTCTGGCGACGCTCGGCGGGATTGACGCCGGAGGCCAGAACGTCTACGTGGAAGCCGTGGCGCGGCGCCTCGCGAAGGATGGGCACCGCGTGGACGTCTTCACGCGACGCGACCGCTCCCGAGTGGCCGAGGTGGTGGAGTGGCGCCCCGGCGCCCGGACCTACCACGTGCCGGCCGGCGACCCGGTCGAGATCCCGAAGGAGGAGCTGCTGCCGCTGATGCCCGCCTTCCGCGACTGGATGCTGGGGCACATGGCGCGCCAGAAGCTCCCCTACGACCTGGTGCACGCTCACTTCTGGACGTCGGGTCTCGTCGCGGCGGACATCAAGGCGCGGACGGGGCTCCCGTACGTGGTGACCTTCCACGCCCTCGGCCGCGTGCGGCGCCAGTTCCAGGGGGGCGCCGACCGGTTCCCCGACGAGCGGTTCGAGATCGAGGAGAGGGTCGCGCGCGACGCGGACCTGGTCATCGCGGAGTGCCCGCAGGACGCCCGCGACCTCGAGGACCTGTACGGCGCGGATCCCCAGCGCCTGCGCGTGGTGCCGTGCGGCTACGACCCCGCGCTGTTCCGGCCCATCGGCCAGCGGGAGGCCCGCTCGCGGCTCGGGCTGGACCCGCACGAGCGGATCGTCCTCCAGGTGGGGCGGCTGGTTCCGCGCAAGGGCGTGGACACCGTCATCTCCGCCATCGCCCTGCTCCGCGATCGCCACAACCTGTTCGTGCGCCTGCTCGTGGTGGGCGGCGCGGAGCGGCGACCGGACCGCACCCGTGATCCCGAGCTGGCCCGGCTCATGGACCTCGTGGACTCGCTGCGCCTGGGCGACCGAGTGACCTTCATCGGCCGGCGCGACCGCAAGGAGCTGCGGGACCTCTACGGGGCGGCCGACATCTTCGTCAGCACGCCCTGGTACGAGCCGTTCGGGATCACCCCGGTCGAGGCGATGGCGTGCGGCGTGCCGGTCATCGGCTCGGCGGTGGGCGGAATCAAGTCCACCGTGGCCGATGGCGAGACCGGCTACCTGGTCCCGCCCCGGGATCCCGAGGCGCTGGCCGATCGCATGGCGCGGTGCTACGAGCAGCCGGGCCTGTTGCCGGTTCTGGGGCGGCTGGCCGAGCGCCGGGCCAAGACGCTGTTCACCTGGGACCGCGTGACCCAGCTCCTGGAGTCGGTGTACGACGAGGTGCTCGAGCCTGGGCGCTTGCGGTTCACCACGCATGCGCTCGGGGCGTCGCGCGGGATGATTCCCTCGCGACGCCCGACCAGTCCGCGGGCGATCGCCATCCGCGTGGATCCGGGGTTGTCGGCGCTGCGGGGTCGGAGTGAGGCCTGACGGCGCGGTGGCAGACCCCGTGGCCGACGGGTCGGACCCTCCGGGGCGGACGGTCCTGTTCGACAAGGACGGCACGCTCATCGAGGACGTGCCGTTCAACGTCGACCCGGCGCGGATCCGCCTGGTTCCGGGTGTCGAGGCGTCCCTGCGCCGTCTCGGCGCAGCCGGGTTCGCGGCCGCAGTCGTCACCAACCAGCCCGGCGTTGCGCGCGGCTATTTCACACTCCGCGACCTGGACGCGGTCCGTGACCGCGTGGCCGGACTGCTCGTCGAGCAGGGCGTGACCCTCCGCGGGTTCTACGCCTGTCCGCACTTCCCGATGGGCTCCGTGGCGGAGTTCGCGATCGCCTGCGACTGCCGGAAGCCCGGCGGCGGCCTGGTCCGCCGGGCCCTCGAGGAGCTCCGGCTGGTGGCGGCCGAGACGTGGATGGTGGGCGACAGCTGGGCCGATGTCGCCGCCGGCAGGAGCGCCGGATGCAGGACCCTGCTGGTGGGTCCTGAGTGGCGCCTGGGCGCGCTGCTGCCGCCCGGGCGGCGTCCCGAGGTCGCCGCGCCCGACCTGCCGACGGGCATCGAGGTGATCCTCGAGCGGCTCGACGACGGGCAGGCCGAAACGATGGGGGCGCGGGAGCGCGCACGCGGGCGAGCCCGGGGCCGGGGGCCGCAGACGCCGGACGCGGACGACCGACGCCGAAGTGTCGAAGGCGCCCTCCCTCAGCTCTAGGAAAAGGAGCCCTTCGCGCCTTCGGCCCAGCCGGCAGATGCCACCCAACTGCAAGGCAATGGCGACGGCAGGCCGGGACAGCCGTGGGGCCCCACCGCGTACGGTTGGTCGATGACAACGATCTATCTCGATGCAGGGGCCCTGATGGTTGCCGGGGGGACGGCGGCTCCGGGGTCCCGAAGCCTGGGCGCCGACGCGGCGCGCATGGTCAACCATCTCCTGGCCTTCGGCCACAAGGTCGTGCTGCTGGGCAGCTGCGAAACGCTCGACGCCGCTCGCGAATCCCTCCCCTTCGCCCGTCGCGTGTCGGAGCTGGACTGCAGCGACGAGCTGGGCGCGGTCGCCTCCGACGCCGGGGGCTGGCTCGTCAGCGACAGCGCGGACCTGTGCGCAGGGGCGCGCACCCACCGCCGACTCAAGACCGTGCTCGTGGGCCAGCCCTCGAGCAGCGACCTGGCGCATCGGCCGGCCGACCGCCTGGCGCGCTCGCTGTCCGACGCCGTGCTCGACATCCTGGCCACCGAGGCGATGCCCGAGCCTGCCCCAAGCAGCCATGACGGGGCGCTGGCGCAGCTGCAGCCCGCAGTGGACGGGCCGTTGGCAGCCCCGGAGGTCGGCCGGGCGTAGCGGGCGGTAACGTGGCGGGGCGGTGCGGTCAGGTCGGCCGGCGGTCCGTCTCGGCATCAGCTGCACCGCCCGTCGCATCGTGGCTCCCGTGGCCGGCCGATCGCGCGGTCTCGCTCGACGGGGACGTTGCGGCCGTCTTGCACCACGCTGCTGGCGCCGTGACGCAGGCACGGCGTCCTCGCCACCGCCGCCAGTTCCGGCGACGCCTGGTGCAAGGCGGATGCAAGTGTTCGGAAAGGGCGGTGGGGCGCTCGGGGCCCGACCAGCGAGTAGGCTGGACGTGAACCACAGCGAGCGTGGCTCGCCGTGGGCTGCGGCGCGCGAGGGCGCTGCACGGGAGGCTCGCCATGACGACGTCCACGCACCCCACGACCTCGGCGCACCCCAGGCTGCGCCGGCCTGCGCCCGTCCCTGGGCCGCGCTCGTGACCGCCCTGCGAATCGCCCTCCTCGCGCCCCCGTCCGAACCCGTCCCGCCGCCTGGCTACGGCGGCACCGAGCGCATCATCGCGGAGCTCGCCGAGGGACTGCTGCGGCGCGGCCACCACGTGACCACGTTCTGCTCCGGCGACTCGACCGTGGGCGGCGCTCGCGTCGTCACGGTGCCCGACGCGCTCCGCCCGAGCGGCAAGGCCGACAGCGAGCCCTGGAAGGTTGCCACGGCCACGATGGCGATCGAGCGCTCCCTGCGCGGCGAGTTCGACGTCATCCACGGCCACCTCGACCTGCTCACGCTTCTCGTCGCCCCCGCCTGCCCGGTGCCCGTGATCGCCACGTTCCACGGGCGCATCGACCACAAGGCGATCGGCCTCGCCATGCGCGGCTCGGCTGCCCACCTCGTCGCGATCAGCGCCCACCAGGCGGCGACCCGGCCCGAGGCCGACTGGGCGGCGATCATCCACAACGGGCTGACCCTCGACGGCGCGCCGTTCGAGCGCCGGCGCGACGACTCGCTGGTGTTCGTCGGCCGCGTGGCCCCGGAGAAGGGGATCCTCGACGCCATCGAGGTCGCCCAGCTGTCCGGCAGGCCCCTTCGGATCATCGCCAAGGTGGGCACCCACGAGAGCGAGGCGGCGTACTACCGCGACGTGTTCGAGCCGGCCCTCGCAGCCGCCGGCGACAGCGTGGAGTTCCTGGGCGAGCTGACCGGCGCGGAGCGCGACCAGGTGGTCGCCTCGAGCTACGCGACGATCATGCCCAGCGCCTGGCCGGAGCCGTTCGGCCTCGTCGCCATCGAGTCGCTGGCCTGCGGCACGCCGGTCCTGGCGCGCCGCGTGGGCGGTCTGCCCGAGATCCTCCGGGAGGGCGTCGACGGGTTCTTCGGCGATGACGTGCGGCACCTCGCGAGCCTGGTGGACCGCGTTGCCGAGCTGGACCGGGAGGCGGTCCGCGCGTCCGCCATCGACCGCTTCAGCGCGGACCGGATGGTCGACGCCTACGAGTCGCTGATGCTCCGGCTGGTCACCGGGGAGGGCTCCGGCGACCCGCGCGCGGGCCGCCCCCAGTTGCGCGTGGCGGCGTCCCGGACGCTCGCTCGCGCTGGGCTGGCCAACTCGGCTCATGGCCCATCGGCGGCCGGATCGGCGGACGAGGGGCCTGCGGACGAGGATCCGCGGGGCGAGGTGGGCTGGGCACCGGATGAGGGGTCGGCCGCAAGGCTCCCGTAACGCTCGGGGCAGCAATCGGAAGGGGGCCGCGAGGCGTGCCGGGCGATCCTCGCCGCGTCTCCCCCATCAGCGGGGTGTCTGCCCACCAGGAAGGGTCGGCAGCCCTCCACCGAGGACTGCGCCAATGCGGATCCGTGCCCGCGTCATGGCCAACGCCGGCATCGCCACGCCCAAGGGGCTACCGGACGAGCGACACGAGCGCGACCACGAAGAGGACGCTGCCCAGGACGAGCACCTCGCCGACCCTGAGGGACTGCCCGTCGGGCGGCTGGACGAGCGAGAGCAGGGCCGCCACGACCAGCACGAGGCCGGCGATGAGGAACTCGAGCGCGCGCATCGAGCGCTCGTCGACGGCCGGGACGGGATCAGCTCGGCCAGAAGCAGCCCGGAACCAGCGACGAGATCGCTGCTCGGTTCGCGCTATTCGCTCAGGCTGCATCGGACCCTCGGCTCATCTGCTGGTTGGATCGTGAATCGTCTAGCCCGGCTCACAGCGGCGCCATCGCTCAGGTCTGCGGACTCCTTGCGGAACCGTGACACCAGGTGGGTCGGCCGCCACCGCCACGCCCTGCGGATGACCCTGAATGCCCTGTTGACGGTCCTCGCCCCGCTTGCGGCGGGGCTGGTCACGCTCGATCTCATGCCCGTGCTCGGCGGTCGGACGGCACTGCCGCTGGTCGCCGCGATCGTGATCGTGGCCTGGTTCGGCGGTCCCGTCCCGGGCGTCCTGTCCACGGCGCTCGCCGTCGGCGTCGATGGGGTCATGCTCATGGCGCCCTACGGCGAGTTCACCGTCGACAGCCTGCCCGGCCTCCTCCACCTCGTGATGCTGGCGGGGGCGGGGCTGCTGATCGACGGCATCGCAGCGCTCCGGGCGCGTGCGGAAGAGCGTGCGCGCGACGCCAGTCGACAGGCAGGGGAGATCCTCGAACGGGCAGAGGTGGCAGCGCGGCGCCTCGAGGCGCTCCAGACGCTCGCGGTCGACCTCGCCGACGCGGCGACAGTGGATCAGATCGTCGACGTCCTGCTTGTCCGCTCGAGCGTCGCGCTCGAGACCGACCGGTGCGCGATCGCCCTCCTGGACGAATCGGATCGCACCGTGGCCCGGGAAGTGGCCTCGCTCGTGGGCTTCTCGGGCGACCCTGCGCCCCGTATGTCGAGAGCACCCGCTGTCGTCGAGGCCACGCTCGTCGAGGTTGCCCGAACCGGGCAGCCGCTGTTCGACGAGGGGCGGGCGAGCCGGGGGTCGCCGGCTCGCCCCGCCGTGGCAGCGGTGCCAATCGAGCTGCCGGCCGGGCCGGGCGTGCTCTCCTTCCACTGGGGCCAGCCGCATCAGCTGGCTCCCGACCGCCAGGCGTTCATCGCGGCACTGGGCCGGGCAGGCACCGCCGCCCTGGAGCGGCACCGGATGTTCGCAGCCGAGATCAGCGCCCTCCGCCGTGCCGAGGCCGCGATGAGCCATCTCAACATCCTCGCGGACGCTGGCGCGAAGCTGGGCGCGACGCTCGACTACGAGCCGCTCCTGAGCGTCCTGCCGCGCCTCGGCATCCCGCAGCTCGGCGAACTCGGGATCCTCGACATCGAGGAGAGCCGGGGGGCGCGGCGCGTGACGGCGAGCGGCGACACCGAGTTGAGCGAACTGGCCGGGCTGCTGGAACGACACCAGGTCACGCTCGGCCACATGGGCCAGGGCGTCGAGCCACTCCAGGCGGGGCGGGCGGCAACGTTCCGCCTCGACGACGAAGTCATCGCCAGGCTCAACCAGAGCCCCGACGTCAAGGCCGCCCTCAGGCGGATCGCGCCGGCGTGGCTGCTGCTGCTCCCCGTGACCATCCATGGGGCCACCAGCGGCGTCCTGACCTTCATCCGCTGCTCCGACCAGTCCTTCGACCCCTCCGAGCTGGCCGTGGGCGAGGAGCTGGGTCGGCGCGCCGGCCGTGCGCTCGAGGCCGCCCGCCTCCACCGGCAGGTCGAGGGCTTGGCCGAACTAGAGCGGCGACGTGCCGCGGAGCTGGCGGCGGTCCTGGGGGCGGTCGAGGAGGGGTTCCTGCTCGCCGACTCGAGCGGCCTGATCCGGGCGTCCAACAGCGCGGCGGAGCGCCTCCTCGGCGGTCCGGTGACCACGCTCGAGGAGCTGTACGCCGGCCTGATCGACAGTTCCGGCCAGAGGCCCAGGGCACTGTCCAGCCAGCCCGAGGAACTGCGGCTGCGCAACCGGCCCAACGCCTGGGTCGAATTCGCGAGCTACCCCGTCGCGCTCTCGTCGGCGATCGGATCGCCGTCGGTGGTCATCGCCTGCCGTGACGTGACCGCCTTCCGGCGGGGCCAGGCGCTGCGCGAGGCGTTCCTGGGGCTGCTGTCCCATGAGCTGCGGACGCCGGTGACGACCATCTACGCCGCGGCGGCCGTGCTGGTGCGACGCGGGCGAGAGCTCGACCCGGGTGTGGCCGCCGAGGTGCTGGGCGACATCGCCGGCGAGGCCGACCGCCTGTACCGGCTGGTCGAGGACCTCATGGTCCTGGCCAGGTTCGACGAGGGCCTCGAGATCGGCGCCCAGCCCGTGCTGCTCCAGCACCTCATCCCGGCCGCGGTCCACCAGGAGGCGAGCCGCTGGCCGGGCGTCAGCTTCGACTGCAGCGTCGACCCGGACCTCGAGACCGTCGCCGGTGACGAGACGGCGATCGCACAGGTGCTGCGGAACCTGCTCTCCAACGCCGCCAAGTACAGCCCCGTCGGGGGGCGGGTGGCCGTCGCGCTGCACAAGGTCCCCGAGGGGGTCGCGGTAGTGGTGCGCGACGAGGGACCGGGCATCGACCCGTCCGAGGGCGAGCGCATCTTCGACCCCTTCTACCGCTCGCCGTCCACCGCTGGGCTCGCCAGCGGCGCGGGCATCGGGCTCTACGTGTCGCGGCGGCTCGTGGACGCGATGGGCGGTCAGATCGCGGCGGGCGCGGCCGACGGCGGCGGGAGCGAGTTCAAGTTCGTCCTGCCCGTCTACCGGGCCGACGAGGGCGACTGACGGGCACGGGACCGGGGCGCGCCATGAGAGCCCCCTGCAAGGGATCGCGCCCTGCCTGACGCGTCGGTGTCCGGACTCCGTCGGTAGGTTGGGCCGGTCGAAACCCGCACAGCGGGCCATCCCCAAACGCCCACTGGGCGTCCCAGTGCGAGATCTGCATGAAGAGACTCTTGATCCTCCTTGTGGTCGCGGCGGCAGGCGCCGTGGCGGCCTGCACCCCGAGCAGCACCGGCAGCTCGCCGACGCTGCCGGCCGTGAGCACGGCGCCGAGCGAGGCCGCTCCGTCGTCTGCGCCCTCCGCGTCCAGTGCCCCGTCCATGTCGGCGGCCCCCTCTGAGTCCGGATCCGGCGGCCTGCCGTCCGTTGCGCCGAGCTCCTCGTAACCCACCGACACAGCTCGCGCAGGGCCGCGCCCTGCGCCTTCCCTTCGCGGGAGGTGACTGCGATGACGTATGACGAACGTCGCACCACCGTCGAGCGGGACACCGGTGACCCGGCCCCGGTCGGCGACCCCAACTACCGTGGCGACCCGCCGTCCCGGCAGGTTGTCGAGCAGCACGACCGGACGGTCTACCGGCCGTCGGGCTCCGCACTGGCTGCCCGCACGGTTGCGGCCGTGTTCGGGATCATCCAGGCCCTGATCCTGATCCGGATCGTGCTGCTCCTCCTCGACGCCCAGCGCAGCAACGAGCTGGTGCGGGGCATCCTCAACGCGAGCCAGCTGTTCGTGGCGCCGTTCGAGGGCATGTTCCGAACCGACGCCCTCGCCGCGGGCGGCTCGATCCTGGACATCGCCGCGATCACAGCGCTGATCGCGGTCACGATCGTCGAGCTGGTAATCCTCGCCATCGTCCGCATTCCGCGGCGG
>JAJYGO010000016.1:0-1557 GCA_021785115.1 Chloroflexota bacterium
CATCGTAGAGGTAACGCTTCTCGGCATCCTCCGGCTCCTCGGCCAGGGGGTGCTCTCCCTTATTAGCGGCTCCCGGCGGGAGCCTGACGGGAGACGGAGCGTGCGCCGCTAGGCGCGTCGCCGGACCGATCAGGGACCCTCGCCGGAAGGCGAGGGTCTTTCGTTTTGCAGCGGGAGACCCAGGATGACGATGACGACACGGGCGCCGGGACGGCACCTGCCGGGCGCCGGCACCCCCGAGGCGAGCGCGATCGAGCACGCCCGCGCCGAGATGCTCCAGGAGGCGAAGCCCCGCGGCCGCACGCGGATCGGCGCCGACGTCGTCTGCGAGTCGCTCCTGCGCCAGGGCGTCGATGTCATCTTCGGCTACCCCGGCGGCGTGCTGCTGCCCCTCTACGACGTGCTGGGCGACTACCCGCAGCTGCGCCACGTCCTCGTCCGCCACGAGCAGGGGGCGGCCCACGCGGCAGATGGCTACGCCCGGGTCACCGGCCAGGTGGGGGTGTGCCTCGCCACCTCCGGCCCCGGCGCCACGAACCTGGTCACCGGCATCGCCAACGCGATGCTCGACTCGGTTCCCATGGTCGCGATCACCGGGAACGTCGCCGCCGCGCTGCTCGGCAAGGACGCGTTCCAGGAGATCGACATCACGGGGATCACGCTCCCCATGACCAAGCACAACTACCTCGTGCGCGACGCGAACGATCTCCCGCACGTCTTCGCCGAGGCGTTCCACATCGCCCGGACCGGGCGCCCGGGCCCCGTGCACATCGACATCACCAAGGACGCGCTCCAGCAGGAGACCCGGGCGCAGCACCCCGACGAGGAGACGGTGCTGGCCGCCATCCCCGGCTTCCGTCCCACCTACGATGGGCACCCGCGGCAGCTCCGCCTGGCCGCGAAGATGATCGACGAGGCGACCCGCCCGGTGATCCTGGCCGGCCACGGGATCCTGCTCGCCGGTGCCTCGGACCAGCTCCGCGCCTTCGCGGAACGCGCCCAGATCCCGGTGGCGCACACCCTGCTGGGCGTCGGTGCCATGGACGAGACGCATCCGCTCGAGTACGGCTACATGGGGATGCACGGCTGGAAGCACGTGAACCGCGCGATCCAGTCGGCCGACCTGCTGATCGCCCTCGGCATGCGCTTCGACGACCGTGTGACCGGGAAGGTGAGCACGTACGCGACGGGCGCCAGGATCATCCACGTCGACATCGATCCGGCCGAGATCGGCAAGAACGTCTCGGTGGACGTGCCCATCGTGGGCGACGTCGGGCGTGTGCTCACCGCGCTGACGCCGCTGGTGGCCGAGCGGCGCCCGGCGGATCGCGCGGCGTACTTCGAGCAGCTCGCCGCCTGGCGGCGCGAGTCGGAGTCGCGCAGCTGGCACGGTTCCGGCGCCTGGCGCGACGGCCTCCTCTCGGCCGACTACGTGGTCGAGCAGATCGGCGCCGCCGCCAACTACGACGCGACGCTCGTCGCGGACGTCGGGCAGAACCAGATGTGGGTGGCGCGGTACGGCGGGTTCCGGCGGCCGGACTCGCACCTGAGCTCGGG
>JAJYGO010000016.1:1567-11926 GCA_021785115.1 Chloroflexota bacterium
CCGCGATGGGCGCGGCCGTCGGCCGCCCCGACAAGGAGACGTGGGCGATCTGCGGCGACGGCGGGTTCCAGATGACGATGCAGCAGCTCGGCACCCTCGTGCAGGAGCACATCCCGGTCAAGATCGCCGTCCTCGACAACACCAAGCTCGGCATGATCCGGCAGTGGCAGGAGCTGATCTACGCCGGCAACTACCACTCCGCGCACCTGCTCGGGCCCGACTACCTGAAGCTCGCCGAGGCATACGGGATCCCCGCCTTCCGGGCGACGACTCCCGACGAGGTGCCCACGGCGATCGCCGCCGCCCAGGCGGTCGACGGCCCGGCCCTCGTCCACTTCCGCATCGCCGACGAGCAGAACGTCTTCCCGTTCATGCCCGCCGGCAAGGGACTGTCCGACCTGATCGAGGAGTGGGGAGGGGCCGACGAATGAGCGATCCCGTGACCTCTGCCGCCGCGCCGACGGGGGCGCCCGCGACGCCGGCGAGCGCCCCTTCCCCGGCCCGTCCGGCAGCCGCCGCGCCCGCCACGAACGCCGAGCGCGCCATCCCCGGCACGGGGACGGCCCACCGCCACGTCCTCGTCGCGGTGGTCAACAACCGGCCCGGTGTCCTCAACCGGGTGGCGAACCTCTTCCGGGCCCGCAACTTCAACATCGAGTCGCTCGCCGTGGGCCACACCGAGCGCCCGGACGTGAGCCGCATGACCATCACGCTCCGCGGCGATGACGTCGCCGTGGAGCAGGCGGCCAAGCAGCTCTACAAGCTGATCGACGTCCTCAAGGTGCAGGACGTCACAGCCGAGCCGCGCATCGAGCACGAGCTCGCGCTGATCAAGGTGCGCGCGACCAACAGCACGCGCGCCGAAGTCCTCAAGGTCGTCGAGCTCTACAAGGGCCGCGTGGTGGACGTGGCCGCCGATTCGGTGATCGTGGAGGCCACCGGCACCGAGGACGAGATCGACGCGCTCGTGGCGCTCGTCGGCGGGTTCGGGATCAAGGAGATGGTCCGCACCGGCTCCACGGTGATGGTGCGCGGGCCCCAGGTGGTGGAGTACGAGGGAGTGGCGAAGTGACGGCGCGCATGTACTACGACCCCGATGCCGATCCGTCCGCCCTGCAGGGCCGGACGGTCGCGATCATCGGCTACGGGAGCCAGGGCCACGCCCACGCGCTCAACCTTCGCGATTCCGGCGTCGACGTGGTGGTCGGGCTGCCGCCCACCAGCAAGAGCCGGTCCATCGCGTCCGAGGCGGGGCTGCGCGTCGCGGACGTGGCGGAGGCGACCCGCCAGGCCGACGCGATCATGATCCTGGTGCCGGACACGGCCCAGAAGGGGGTCTACGACGCGGAGATCGCGCCGAACCTCCGGCCGGGCCAGCTCCTGATGTTCGCCCACGGCTTCAACATCCACTTCGGCCTGATCGACCCGCCCGGCGGGGTCGACGTGGGCATGGTGGCGCCCAAGGGTCCGGGCCACCTCGTCCGCTCCGTGTACGTGGAGGGCGGCGGCGTGCCGGCGCTCTTCGCCGTGCACCGCGACGAGACGGGCACGGCCCGCGCCCGCGTGCTGGCGTACGCCCGGGCGCTCGGCGCCACGCGTGCCGGCGTCCTGGAGACGACCTTCGCCGAGGAGACCGAGACGGACCTCTTCGGGGAGCAGGCGGTCCTCTGCGGCGGCGTCTCGAACCTGGTCAAGAACGGGTTCGAGACGCTGGTGGAGGCCGGCTACCAGCCCGAGCTCGCCTACTTCGAGGTGATGCACGAGCTGAAGCTCATCGTGGATCTCATGTACCGCGGCGGGCTCAACTTCATGCGCTTCAGCGTGAGCGACACCGCGGAGTTCGGCGACTACGTCTCCGGCCCCCGGATCGTGGATGCACACGTGCGCGAAACCATGCGCCAGGTGCTGAAGGAGATCCAGGACGGGTCGTTCGCGAGGCGCTGGATCGCCGAGAACGAGGCTGGGCGCCCGGAGTTCAGCCGGCTGCGGCGCCAGGACCAGGACCACCTGATCGAGCGGGTCGGGGCCGACCTGCGATCCAGGATGCGCTGGCTCAACCCGGTGGAGGTGCGCCCGGAGCAGGCGCAGGCGTCCGCCGAGGGGTCGCGCGGGGAGGCATCCCGATGAGCGGGGCGGCAGGCGTACCAGTAACCGGAGGAGCGACCGGGCCCGGCCGGGTGGAGCCCGGCCGCGTCCGGATCTTCGACACCACGCTGCGGGACGGCGAGCAGGCCCCCGGCGCGGGGCTCACCGTCGCCGAGAAGCTGGAGGTCGCGCGCGCGCTCGTCCGGCTCGACGTGGACGTCATCGAGGCCGGCTTCCCCGCCTCGTCACCCGGCGACTTCGAGGCGGTCAACCGGATCGCGAAGGAGACCCGGGGCGTCGCGGTGGCGGCGCTGGCGCGCTGCCGGGAGGGGGACCCGCAGCGGGCGGTGGAGGCGATCCGCGTCGCCGAGCGGCCGCACCTGCACGTCTTCATCGCGACCAGCGACATCCACCTCAAGCACAAGCTGCGCATGTCGCGCGAGGAGGCGCTCGCGGCGTCCGTCCAGTGGGTCCGCTACGGCCGGCAGGCGCTGGGCCGGGACGCCGAGATCGAGTTCAGCGCCGAGGACGCCAGCCGGACGGACCCGGAGTTCCTGCTCCGGGTCTACGAGGCGGTCGTGGACGCCGGCGCCACCACCGTGAACATCCCCGACACGGTGGGCTACGCGATCCCCGCCGAGTTCGGCGCGCTGGTCGGCCGGGTGGTCGACCGGGTCGGGTCGGGCGCGGTGGTCAGCGTGCACTGCCACAACGACCTGGGGCTGGCCACCGCGAACACGCTCGCGGCCGTCCAGGCGGGTGCGCGGCAGGTCGAGGTGACCGTCAACGGGCTGGGCGAGCGCGCCGGCAACGCCTCCCTCGAGGAGGTTGTGATGAGCCTCCGCACGCGCCCCACGCAGTTCCCCGGGCTGGCGAGCCACGTCCAGACCGAGCAGATCATGAACGCCAGCCGGCTGGTCAGCTACCTGACCGGCTTCGTGGTCCAGCCCAACAAGGCGGTCGTGGGCGCCAACGCCTTCGCCCACGAGTCGGGGATCCACCAGGACGGCGTGATCAAGAACCCCCTGACGTACGAGATCATGACCCCCCAGTCGGTGGGGCTGGCCGGCAGCACCCTGTCCATCGGCAAGCTCTCCGGCCGGCGTGGCCTCCAGGGCAAGCTCCGCGAGCTGGGTGTCGACCTCGAGGGCGAGGCGCTCGACGCCGTCTATCGCGAGGCGATCGCGCTGGCGGATTCCAAGAAGGAGGTCACCGACGCGGACCTGCTCGCGCTGGTCGGCCAGCAGGCCTCCGAGGTGTCCGACGGGATCGCGCTGGGCGGCTGGAGCGTGACCAGCGCCCACGGGGGCCGTTCCACCGGGACCGTGACGCTCACCGTCGGCGATGAGACACGGCAGGCCGAGGCGAGCGGCAACGGGCCCGTCGACGCGCTCTACCGCGCCGTCGACGACGCGCTCGAGCCGATCGTGGGCTGGCACCCCGTCCTGGACGACTACGAGATCCGCGCGGTCACCGCGGGCGAGGACGCCCAGGGCAGCGCGCTGGTCCGCTGCCACCGCTCCAGCGACACGGACGAGCCGCCGCAGAAGGCCACCGGCCACGGGCTCTCCACGAACATCATCGAGTCGTCGCTGGAGGCGTACGTGACCGCGGCCAACAAGCTGCACGCCGAGGCGCGGGCGGCGGCCGAAGGCGGAGAGGCGGCTGCGGCCCAGGCACGCGGCGCGGCCGCCGGGCGGCTCCCGTGAGCGGACCGGATCGCGTGGCGCGACGGGGCGACCCCGGGTCCGGCGCCGGGGACACGGCGCGGGGCGGCACGGGGCCGGGGACGGCGGCCACCGTCTACCGGATCGTCGCGATCCCGGGGGACGGGATCGGTCCGGAGGTCGTCGCCGCCGGCCGGCGGGTACTGGACGCGGCGGCCGGCCGCTTCGGGTTCGCGCTGGACTGGGAGGAGCTGCTGGTCGGCGGGGCGGCGATCGACGCGTACGGCGTGCCGATCCGCGACGCGGACCTGGAGGCGTGCCGGCGGGCCGACGCCGTCTACCTCGGCGCGGTCGGCGGGCCGAAGTGGGACGACCCGAACGCCGCCGTGCGGCCCGAGCAGGCGCTCTTCGCGCTGCGCGGCGGGCTGGAGCTCTTCGCCAACCTGCGGCCCGTGGCCGCGGAGCCGGCCCTGGTGGACGCCTCCACGCTGCGCCCGGACGTCGTCCGCGGGGTGGACGTCCTGATCGTCCGCGAGCTCACCGGCGGCCTCTACTTCGGCCGCCCGTCGGAGGAGCGGCAGACGCCCGAGGGTCGCGTCGCGGTGGACACCCTCTGGTACACCGAGCAGGAGATCCGGCGAGTCGTGCGGCTCGCGTTCGAGCTGGCACGCGGGCGCCGGAAGCGCCTCACCAGCGTGGACAAGGCGAACGTGCTGGCCTCCAGCCGCCTCTGGCGGAAGGTCGTGGAGGAGGTCGCGCCGGAGTTCCCCGACGTGTCGTTCGAGCACCGCCTGGTGGACGCGACGGCGATGCTGCTGATCCGCGATCCCGGGTCGTTCGACGTGATCGTGACCGAGAACCTCTTCGGGGACATCCTCTCCGACGAGGCGGCCATGCTGACCGGCTCGCTCGGGATGCTCCCGTCCGCCTCCGTGGGCGCACGGCGCACGGCCCACGGACTCCACGGGCTGTACGAGCCGATCCACGGATCGGCGCCGGACATCGCCGGCCGGGACCTGGCCAACCCGATCGCGGCCATCCTCTCCGGGGCGATGCTGCTGCGCTGGTCGCTCGGCCGCGCGGACGCCGCGACGGCGATCGAGGCGGCCGTCCGGGCCGCGCTGGGCGATGGGCTGCGCACGACCGACCTGGCGCGCGTGGGAGCGGGCGACCGCGAGGTGCGGGCGCTGGGGACGCGCGCGTTCGCCGAGGAGGTCGTCGCACGGCTCGCCCCGGCCGGGGCCACCGGGGACGATCCCGGCCGCGCCGGTGCACCCGATGAACTCACCGACGACGATGCGGCCGTCATCACCGCCACCGACACGCTGCTGGGGATGCCCTGATGAGCGACCCGATCCTCCTGTACGACACCACGCTCCGCGACGGCACCCAGCGGGAGGGGCTCGTCCTGTCGCTGGCGGACAAGCTGAAGATCGCCCGGCGCCTGGACGAGGCGGGGTTCCCCTACATCGAGGGGGGCTGGCCAGGATCGAACCCGAAGGACGAGGAGTTCTTCGCGCTCGCCCGCGGCGTGACCTGGCGCACCGCGAAGCTCGCGGCGTTCGGGTCCACGCGCCACCGCTCCAACCGTCCCGAGGACGACCCGAACCTCCGGGCGCTGGTCGAGGCGGCCACGCCGGTGGTGACGATCTTCGGCAAGAGCTGGCTCCTTCACGTCACGCAGGTGCTGGGTGCCACGCCGGAGGAGAACCTGGCCATGATCGGCGACTCGGTCGCGTACTGCGCCGCCGCCGGCCGGGAGGTCGTCTACGACGCGGAGCACTTCTTCGACGGATACAAGGCCGACCGCGACTACGCCCTGGCGACCCTGCGTGCCGCGTACGCCGCGGGCGCCACCAGCCTGGTGCTGTGCGACACGAACGGCGGCTGCCTGACCGACGAGGTCGGGTCGATCGTGCGCGACGTGATCGGGACGCTGGCGCTGCCGGTCACCTGGGGGATCCACGTCCACGACGACGCGGGCCTCGCGGTGGCCAACTCCATCGCGGCCGTCCAGGCCGGCGTCCGGCACGTGCAGGGGACCATCAACGGGTACGGCGAGCGCTGCGGCAACGCCAACATCGTCACCATCTGGGCCGACCTCGCGCTCAAGCTGGGCGCCGAGACGGTCCCCTCCGGCGCGGACCTGCACGGCCTGTCCGAGCTGTCGCACTACGTGGCCGAGGTGGCCAACATCGCCCCGGACGGCCACCAGCCGTACGTCGGGGCGAGCGCGTTCGCCCACAAGGGCGGCGTGCACGGCGCCGCCACGGCCCGCGTGCGCCACTCCTACCAGCACGTGGACCCCGCGCTCGTGGGGAACCTGACGCGCCTGGTGGTGAGCGAGCTGGGCGGCCGGGTCAACACACAGTGGCGCGCCGAGGAGCTGGGCCACCGGCTCGAGGGCGTGGTCGATCCGCGCGAGCTGAGTCGCATCATCAAGCGTCTGGAGGCAGAGGGGGCCAGCTTCGAGGGGGCCGAGGCGTCCTTCGAGCTGCTCATCCGTCGCCTCGCCCCCGACTACCGGGCGCCATTCCGGCTCCTGGACTACACGGTGCTGGTCGAGCAGCGCGAGGGGAGGGAGCTCCGGGCGGAAGCCACCGTCAAGGTGGAGGTCGAGGGCGAGGTCCTGCACACCGCCGCGGACGGCAACGGCCCGGTCAACGCCCTGGACGCGGCGCTGCGCAAGGCGCTGCGGGCCTTCTACCCGCAGCTCGACGGCATCCACCTGGTCGACTACAAGGTGCGCATCCTCGACGGGGACTCGGCCACGGCCGCCCGCACGCGGGTGCTCATCGAGTCGAGCAACGAGCAGGACGCCTGGTCCACCGTGGGTTCGGACACCAACATCATCGCGGCGTCGTTCCAGGCCCTGGGGGACTCGCTGGAGTACGCGCTCTGGAAGAGCGGCGCGGAGCTGCGCCGCCGTGACGAGCGCCACTTCACGACCATCGTGCCCGAGGAGGCCCGGACGGCGACGGCTGAAGGAGGGTCGCGATGACGGGATCGCCGACGGGCGGCACCGGCTCACGCACCGGCGATTCCCGATCCGGCGCGGGCGACACCCGATCGCTCGCCGCCGACGCGGTGCGACTGGCGCGGTGGACCTGCTCCACCGGCTCCAACGTGCAGAGCCGCGCGGCGGTGGTGGTGCAGGCCGGGGAGCATGTCTGGGAGGCATCCGCCGAGGGGAACGGGGCGGTGGACGCGCTCTACGAGGCCGTCGACCGGGCACTGGCCGGCATGCTCTCCGGCAGCCCACGCCTGCTCGCCTACCGGGTGACGTCGCTGGGCGAGGGTCCCGACGCGGAGGGCCGCGTCGAGGTGGAGATCGCGCCGCCGGCCGGGGCCGTGGGGCCGCGCGCCGAGGGGCGGTATCGCGGTTCGTGCCGCGGCACGAACATCATCGCCTGCTCGGCGGAGGCGTACCTGGAGGCGATCAACGCGATGCTCGCCGAGGAGCACTGGGCGGACGCGGCGGCCGCGGCGCGCTCCGGCACTCGCCATCCACAGGAGGAGGCCGCGCCCGCGGTCGAGATCAGCGAGACGGACCACGAGCCGACCCAGTGGTTCGAGCGTTGAGCGTCGGCGGGCTGCGCGTCGCCTACTCGGGGGAGCCCGGCGCCTTCGCCGAGGATGCCGTCCTCGCGGCCTTCGACCGGCCCGTCGCGGTGCCCGTCCCGGGGTTCCGGCAGGTCTTCGAGGCCGTCACCGCCGGATGCGTCCCCGCCGATCCGCCCGGCGCGCCGCCCGTGGTCGCCGGCGTCGTCCCCATCGAGAACCTGGTCAACGGCACGGTCCGCGAGAACTACGACCTGCTGCTCGAGCACGAGCTGCTGGTGACGGGCGAGGTCGTCGTCCCGGTCCGGCTCTGCCTGGCGGCGCTCCCCGGCCAGTCGATCGAGGAGATCGAGCGCGTCTACTCGCACATCCAGGCGCTCGGCCAGGCGGAGCGGTTCCTCCGCACCCGGCCGTGGACGCTGCTCACCACCTACAACACGGCGGGAGCGGCGAAGCTGATCGTCGACCGCGGCGAGCGGGCCGCGGCCGCCGTGCTCTCGCCGCGTGCCGCGGCGATCTTCGGCCTGGAGATCCTGGCCGACGAGATCCAGCAGGTGCCGGACAACCGGACGCGCTTCTTCGTGGTCGCGCGGCAGGATGCGGCGGCGCAGCGGGACGCCGTACCGGCCGGGCCGCCGGCCGTGTCGACCGTCCCCGGCGCGACGCCGATGCGGACCACGATGGTGCTGGCCGTGCGGAACGAGCCCGGGTCGCTGCACCGCTGCCTGGGCGTCTTCGCGCGCGCGGGCCTCAACATGAGCAAGCTCGAGTCGCGCCCCAGCCGCGACCGTGCCTGGGAGTACGTCTTCTGGGTGGACCTCGACGCCGACGAGGCGGAGGCGCGCGCCGCGGCGGCCGAGCTGCGTGCGGATGCCGCGATGGTCCGGATCCTGGGCACGTACCCGCGCGCGGCAGGCGCGTAGCGCGCACGGTAGGCTTCCGATCCGGCATGCTGCCCGAAGCCGCCTGATTGCACCCGCCGCGACGACCGCGCCGCGGCCCTGGAGGTCCGGTCGTGACGATCGCCTACGACGCGTTCCTGCTCGTCTCGTTCGGAGGCCCCGAGTCCCCGGACGACGTGATGCCGTTCCTGGAGAACGTCACGCGCGGCCGCGGCATTCCCCGTGAGCGCCTCGAGGCGGTCGCCCATCACTACCTTGCGCTCGACGGGATCAGCCCCATCAACGCCCAGAATCGCGCGCTGCTCGCCGCCCTCGGTGCCGAGTTCGCGCGGCGCGGGATCGACCTGCCCATCTACTGGGGCAACCGCAACTGGGACCCGTTCCTTGCCCCGGAGCTCCGCCGGATCCACGCCGACGGGCATCGGCGGGTCCTGGCGCTCTTCACCAGCGCCTACTCCTCGTACTCGGGGTGCCGCCAGTACCGGGAGGATCTCGCCCGCTCCCTGGCGGAGACAGGGCTGGCCGGTTCGCTCGAGATCGACCGCATCCGGCAGTACTTCGACCACCCGGGGTTCATCGCCCCGGTCGCCGGCGGGCTCGCCGCCGCCCTCACGAAGCTCGCCGCGGAGGGCTTCGCGACGGAGGAGACGCGGGTGCTCTTCACCACGCACTCGATCCCCACCGCGATGGCGGAGACGTCGGGGCCGCCCGGACGCTTCGGCGCAAGTGCCGCCGCTGGCTCGGCCGCCGCGGATGCCTCGAACGCCGCGAGCGACGCTGCCCCTGACGCCGCCTCCGTCGCGCCCGGGGTCACGGCCGCGACCGGTGCGTACGTGGCCCAGCATTTGGCGGCCATCGACTGCGTCCTTGCCGACGTCCGGGGCCGGGGGGTGACGGTCCCGGCCTGGTCGCTCGTCTACCAGTCCCGCAGCGGGCCGCCCCAGGTGCCCTGGCTGGAGCCCGACATCAACGACGCCCTGCGCACCGCGCACGGGGAGGGGATGCGCGCGGCGGTGGTGGTCCCGGTCGGCTTCGTGAGCGACCACGTCGAGGTGCTCTGGGACCTCGACCGGGAGGCGCGCGACACCTGCGACGAGATGGGCGTCCGCATGGAGCGGGTCGCCACGCCGGGCACCCACCCCGCATTCGTCGCAGGCATCGCCGACCTCGTCGAGGAGCGCCTGGCCGGCACGCCCGGCATCGCCCTGAGCTCCCTCGGCCCGTGGCCCGCCGTCTGCGCCGCGGGCTGCTGCGCGAACCCGCGGGGCGACCGACCGGCGATCGGCGGCGAGGCCGAGCTCGCCGGGAACGCGGCAGGCGGCGGTGGGGACGAGCCCGGCGGCCGCCGTCCCGCCCGCTGATCGATCCGACCCACCCCGACGGCTCGCCAGGATCGGCTCGTGCACGCCCGTCGCGACAGCGTCCTGCTGGCCGTCCTCGGCGTCGCGCTGCTGATCGTGACGGTGCTGCCCGGCGCCTCGCCGGCCCGCCGCCACCCGTTCGCCCCGGGGCCGTCGGCCACGCCCATCGCCACCCCGCTGGTCGCGCCTCCGCCCGTCGCGTCGCCGGTCGCCGGCCGCGTCATCGCCGGCCCGCGCCCGACCGTCGACCAGCTCGTGCGCCAGTACCAGTACGGGGAGCCGCCCGTGCCGCTGCTGCCCGGCGCGCACGCCGACGACTGGCGCCTGGGCCGGCCCGACCTGGCCGCGGTCGCCGGGTACGCCGGCCAGGTGAGCGTCCCCCCGGGCGGGTCGGTCGACCTCCACATCCGGTCGGTCGCCTCGTCCGTGCGCCTGGACGTCTTCCGCCTCGGCGCAGGGGACGCGCGCCACGTGCTCACGGTGCGCGACGTCCGCACCGCCTGGCACGCCGACGCGACCGCCGATCCGGCCACCGGCAGGGTCGAGGAGCACTGGCCGGTCAGCTACGTCGTTTCCGTCCCCGCCACCTGGGCGAGCGGCGTCTACCTGGTGAAGTGCAGCCTGCCCGACGGCCGCGCCTCGTACATCCCGTTCGTGGTCCGCGCCGTGGCCCCCGCGCCGCTGCTGGTGGTGGTCCCCACGCTGACGTACGAGGCATACAACGGCTGGGGCGGCACCGACCTGTACCGCTGGTATCACGGCCCGCGGTCGCGCGCCGTAGAG
>JAJYGO010000016.1:11936-14409 GCA_021785115.1 Chloroflexota bacterium
CGGCCCTACGAGCACGGGTACGGCGCCGGGACGATGTTCCGGCTCGACTTCCCGCTGTGGGTCTGGCTGGAGGACCACGGCTACCGGCCGGCCTACGTCACGGACGTCGACCTCGCCCGCGACCCGGCGCTGGCCACCGGGGCGCGTACGGTGCTCCTCTCGGGCCACCCGGAGTACTGGCTGCGCGGCGACCGCGACGCGCTCGATGCCGCCCAGCGCGCCGGCGTCGGGATCCTTGGCATGGGCGCCAACATGGGCTACTGGCAGGTCCGGCTGGCGCCCTCCCGGGCCGGGATCCCCGACCGGACCGTGGTCTGCTGGAAGAGCGCGGCGGCGGACCCGATCGAGGCCACGGATCCGCTCGATGCGACCGGCGCCTTTGCCGACCCACCCCTCTCGCGTCCGGTGGCGTCGCTGCTGGGCGAGGCGTACGGCGGGGTCGTCGACGGGCTGCAGCCGCTCGTGGTCGGGCCCGGCATCGTGTCGATCTCGCCGGACTCGGGCCTGCAACCCGGGCAGCGGCTGCCCGGCCTCGTGGGCGACGAGGTCGACCTCGCCTCGACCATGCCGGGCGCGCTCCTGCTGGGCGCAACGCCGGTGCAGCCGGTCGGGCATCCGCCGGCGACAACGAGTGCGGCGGGTGCCAGCGCCTGGGTCACCCCGAGCGGGGCGCACGTCTTCGACGCCGGCACGTTCGACTGGTCGTGGGGACTCGACCCGCGCTACGCGGCGGCGCTTCCCGGGTTCCCCGCCGACTCGTTCGCGCGGCTGATGGCCGATCTTCTGGCCTGGGCGGGCACTCCACAGCCCGGCGGCTGAGACGTCCGTCGCCCCGGGAACCCCGGGGCGCCGTCGATCGTCTGTGGGAGCGCCTTCGATCGTCCCTCAGTGCTCGACGATCTTCGGCAGCGACTTCGCCTCCTCGATCCAGCCGCCCACCATCGATTCGGTCGGCACCCGGCGCACCAGCTCCTTCTCGGTGTTGAGCTCCTCCATCTTCGCGGCCAGGTTGGCCGCCACGCGATGGGCCAGCTCGGCCGGCGAGTCGACGCCCGCGGCCTCCAGCAGATCGGCGTACTCGGAGCCCACGCCGTTGATGCGCATGAGATCGGCGTGGTTGACCCAGGTCAGCACCCGGGTGCCGTCGATCCCGGTCGTCGCGGCCAGGTCCTCGCGGCCCTTCCGGGTCTTTCCCCGCTCCAGCAGCGCCTCGACCGTGGCCACGCCCGCCGCATGCAGCCTGGCTCCGTAGGTCGGCCCGATCCCCTCGACGTCCTCGACCTTCACGGTTCCATCCCCCCATCTCTGGACGGGACGCGCCACGATGATACGCTCGGGGTTGTCGGATTCAGGGAGGCGTCCCAGGCGGGGAGGCTGCGGTGGACGCGTCGTTCCACGACCAGATGGCGGCAGGCTACGCGCTGAAGGAGCCGGGGCTCGTGCTGGGCGGTCCGATGCTGGGCGAGGAGGTCGACCCGGCCGCGCACGTCCAGGTGGCCCTGTCGATGCTGAACCGGCACGGGCTCATCGCCGGGGCGACGGGGACCGGCAAGACCAAGACGCTGCAGCTGATGGCGGGCCAGCTCTCGTCGGCCGGGGTCCCGGTCTTCATCGCCGACGTCAAGGGGGACCTGACCGGACTCTCCGTCGCCGGCGACGCGTCCAGCCCGAAGGTCCAGGAGCGGGCGGCATCGATCGGCGTGCCGTTCGTGCCGGCCGCGCACCCGGTCGAGCTGGTGTCGCTGTCCGGGCAGCTGGGTGCCCAGGTGCGCGCGACCGTGCATTCGTTCGGTCCGCTGCTGCTCGGCAAGGTCCTCGACCTCAACGAGACCCAGACGTCGATCCTCTCGCTCATCTTCAAGTACTGCGACGACCAGAGCCTGCCGCTGCTGGACCTGGCGGACCTGCGGACCACCCTGCGGTTCCTCTCCTCCGAGGAGGGCAGGGCCGCCCTGGCCGAGTACGGCGGGATCGCGCCCGCGTCGCTCGGCGTCATCCTGCGGTCGATCGTGACGCTCGAACAGGAGGGCGCGGACGTCTTCTTCGGTGAGCCGGAGTTCGACGTGGACGATCTCCTGCGCGTCGCACCCGACGGGCGGGGGATCGTGACCGTGCTGGAGCTCTCGGACGTGATGGACAAGCCGCGGCTCTTCAGCACGTTCATGCTCTGGATGCTCGCCCAGCTGTATCACGCGCTACCGGAGGTCGGCGATCTCCCGAAGCCACGGCTCTGCTTCTTCTTCGACGAGGCGCATCTCCTCTTCGAGGATGCCTCGGAGGCGCTGCTGGACCAGGTCGAGCAGACCGCCCGGCTGATCCGCTCCAAGGGCGTGGGGATCTACTTCGTCACCCAGGCGCCCACCGACGTCCCGTCGGCCGTGCTCGCGCAGCTGGGGAACCGCGTCCAGCACGCCCTGCGCGCGTTCACGCCCGAGGACGCGGACGCGCTGCGGAAGACCGCCCGCACCTTCCC
>JAJYGO010000212.1 GCA_021785115.1 Chloroflexota bacterium
GGCACGCGGCCATCCTGCCCGTTACGGGCCATCGTTGCAGTGGACATCAGTGCGGTCTCCTTCCCCGCCCTCGGGTGGCTATTGAGTTCGGGGAAGTCGTCTCACGCTATGTTGGCAGAGAGGGAAGCTCCGCCGCATCCGGATGAGATCCATGCCGAGAGGGAGCGTGGTGACCCACCCCTGCAGGGCGCGGAAGGCGAGCGGCTGGGCGTCGAGAAGGAGCGACTGGCAGAGGGCACGAACCCGGGCGGAGGCCGCCTCCAGATCGTCCGGGTCATCGGCGTAGACGGTCAGGTACAGGCCGACCCGGAACAGCTTCTCCTCCCCCCGCGCAAGGCGCGCCGCGAGGTCGGCGGCATCGACCGCCGCTGTCTCAACCTCGGGATCGACCAGGCGCCCCTTGGACCGGTCGAGCCTGCGCCCCGATTCCAACCGGGCGAGCTGGCGCCGCAGGCGGTCCGCGGCAACCGCAGGGGGCGTGGGCTCGATGTGCAGGGCCACGTCCAGGCGGTCCGGATGGGTGAGGAGCGGCTCCAGCCAGCCCAGCCCCACCTCCCGGGGGTACCCGACGACCGCGAAGCTCCGGCACAGGCATGCTCCGAGCGACAGTCCGTCGGCGCGGACCTCGACCGCGTCGGGACCGATCAGCGCGCCCGGGTGGCGCCGGTGCCTTCCTTTGATGGGGCCGCGGATCGCTGTCACGGAAGGCCCCCGTGGATGACGGCGCTCGGGGACGCCAGGCTCGAGGGGCGGGGGCGGCCCGGGGCGAGGGCGTGAGCCAGGACAGCCGAGGCCGACTCCTCGTCCAGCGGGCTGAGCACGACGCCGGCGGCCGCGATGGCACTCGCAGCCTCCTCCGCTCGGCGCCGGAGGCTCGTTGCTGCGACCTCGGCGTCGCGCCCGGCTGGACCGGCGGGTTCTTGCAGCACGATCAGGACCTCGCGCCGGAGCAGGCTGCGGGTGGCACTGAGTTCGGAGAGGAACCGGGCGTGCTCTCGCGCAGCTTCCTCGAGCCGCGGGTGGGGCAGCCCGCCGGCGGCCTCCAAGAGATCCGCGACGGCGACGGACAGGTCCACCGGTTCGGCCCGCACCAGCACCTGCAGCGGCGCGGTCAAGGCGTTGCACATCCGGGCGAACCCCGCGACCAGGGCCTGCTGTTCGGCGGGTGTTCGCAAAGCGAAGGTCACGGTGGACGCGCGGGCAACGAGCGCGCATCCGTCGGGGCCGAGATCGACGATCCCCTCGGCGAGGACTCCCTCGAGCGGGAGACGAAGCGGCTCGGGCCGCGGGCTGGGGTCGGCGCCGGTCCAGGCCGGAGCGGCCGGCACGCCCTCGGGCGCCGGGACCAGGCGGCGCGGGCTCCGGGCGTGGCGTAGGGCGGCCAACGCCAGCCGGTCCAGGCTCGCCCCGCCGCGGCGGCCGAGGGCGAGGACGGCGGCCACGGTGGCGACCGGGAGGGCGAGCGCGGCGAAGACCGGAAGCGGGACCACCCGGCGCGTGGCCTCGTAGGCGGACCAAAGGACCGCCGCCGTGACGGCGAGGATCGCGAGCTGGCGGGCGGTGAGGCCGGCCAGGATCCGGTCCTCCCGTTCGACGTCCGCCGGGATCCGCACGCGGTCGCGGTCGGAACCGGACACCCCGATCACCCCAGCGCCGCCGCTCCCGCCCGGAGAGCCTTGTACACCACCACGTCCTTGACGACCCGGGCGGCCGTGCTCGGCCGGTACCCGGTGCCGGAGAACACGGCGCGCGCCGCCCAGGCGGGAATGCGGATCAGGACCCACAGCAGGCAGCAGGCCACCAGCACGTCGACGAGCCCGCCGGTAGTCGACAGTCCGAGGGCGGCGTGGCCGTCCGGCGCGAAGAACACGCGAAGCGCCGCGATGAGCACCAGGGACTGCCCGACCTGCACGGCCAGGCACGCCGCCATGGCTCGCCACCACAGTCGGGCCAGGCCCTCGGTCTGGGGAAGGGCGTGGCAGATAAGCGCGAGCGGGGCTGCGGCCACGAGCAGTACCAGCAGGGCAACCCGGATCACGTAGATGGCCAGGAGCACCACGGCGAGGACGGCCACGACCAGGCCGAGCAGGATGAGGAAGATCCCGCCGGTCCCGAGCGGCGTGAGCACCAGCTCGCGCATCACCGAGGTCGCGCCGGCAGGGGACACGCCCTGGCCGAGCAGGGCTTCGGAGAAGGCGTTCGAGAGATTGATGGCCTGCCCGACAAGCAGCAGGCTCGCGTTGGCGGCGACGGCTGCCACCACGACGCGTGGAGCGATGTCCTTCGCGGCATAGCGGGTCTGCAGCGTCTCGTGGCTCATCACCAGCGCGCCGCCGGCCAGGACCAGCAGCACGAGAGCGGCGTTCGCGATCCCGGCGGCGAGCCCCCACAGGTCGGCCACCCGGCCGGGGCCGGAGAGGTCGGGGGTGGCGAACACGGTGCGGCCGAGCAGCGCGAGCACCGGGTTCAGCGCGGAGGTCACCAGGTCGCGGAACCAGTTGTCGATGGCCTGCTCGATGTGCCCGGCGATGTCGAAGAACCCGGGGCTTGAGGATCCGGGGACGTTCACGGTGGTCGGAGGACCCGTCGCGCCGGGGGTCGGGACGCCCGGTGCTCCCGGGCCCGGCTGGATCCCCGGCGGCGGGCTTTGTGACGGGGCAGTGGAAGCGGCGGGAGATCGCACCCCGGTGGTAGGAGCAGGTGATGCCGGCGTCGGCGACGGTCCCGGCCGGGCCTCGGCGCGCCCCGCGCCGAGAAGCAGTAGTGCGGCGAAGACGACCACCGCCGCGCCGCGCCTGGGCAACCGTCGAAAGGACGAAGATCGCCTCTTCATCCGCCCACCACCGAGCGCAGGATCGACACGATCACCGGGGCGAGCGCGGCAAGCGCGTACCCGATGGCGGCCGACTTGAGCGCGGTCTTGGCCTTCTCCACCTGCACGGGATCCCCACCCGCCGTCAGGTAGCGGATGCCGCCGATGGTCAGAAAGAGTGTGGCCAGCGCGGCGAGGATGCCGATCAGCCAAGTGCGAAGCGCGTTCAGCACCCCGGTTAGCGTGGGCCCTCCCGCGGCCTGGGCCAGCGCCGGCTTCGCCAGGGTGACGAGGAGTGCCACGGCGGCGAGGAGCGCGGGTACGCCGGTTCTGATCAGCCTTCGCAGTCTCGTGGTCACTCCTTTCGTTAGGCAGATGGCTTGGGTGAGCGGGCCGACCGGATGGGGGCGCGGCTTCGACCGAGTGGGCCGTCTGTCACCTCCTTCTGGGTGATCCGGTCCGAGCGCAACCGCGGCCGCCGGTCGAGCCGACGTCCCCCTCGAGGCCGGCCCGCACCCGAAGAACCGGGGATCCGGGGGGCTTTGGCGACAATCCCTCCGCGGAGCCAGGTCACCAAGGCGCGCTCGGCCCTTGCACGTCGGGCCTTGATCGCGGCATAGCTCACCCCGGACACCTCCGCTGCTTCGCGAAGGTTGAGCTCTCCGAGTCGGGTGGCACCGATCAGCTCGGCGTCCTCCGCGCACACCACGCCCTCGGCCATGGCCCGCTGAAGCACCAGGTCGGGGTGGCCGAAGGGGCGGGGCGGTGCCGCCGAGTGAGCGAGCAGCCTCGAGCGATCCTGCTCGGCGAGTTCCTCGCGGATCAGGTGCTCGGCCGAGCGCCTCGCCGCCCACACCAGACGAGCCGCCGGTCGCGATCTACCCGGGCATGCGGCGCCGATGGCGGCGACGAGGCCGGCCAGCATCTCGGCCTGGATGTCGTCGGCCCTGTCCGGGCAAGCCCGAACGAGCGAGGTCGATGCACGGCGCAGCCCCGGGAGCAGCATCCCCGTGAGCGCAACCACCCAGACGCCTCCTTGGAGCTGTGCCCTCCGCAGCAGCGTGTCCAGGACCGCGTCGCGGACCGCGTAGGAGGTGGAAGGGTGGAGCACCCTGGACCGGAGTTCGGGCGGTGTGATGGGGCGCCTCGGAAGCCCCGCGACGTCGGCGCCGCTGATCGTGAGCGGGTGTGGATCTTCGGCGAGCAGCGCGAACGCTTCCTCCAGGGCGTTGAAGGGTGACGCGCTTTCGTGATCTCGAGGCATGGCGGCTCCTTTCAGTTGAAGGAGCCGCCATTGAGCGTCGGGGCCTCCAGCAGACTTCCCGCGGTTCTCCATCAGATGCGCCCTCCATCAGGCTTGATGGAGAAGCGCGCCGCGGCCCATCAGGGTCGATGGGAACCTGATGGGTTCATGGAAGTAGCCAGGTCAGCCGCACGAGGAAGGGGTCCCGTCGGGCGGCGGGACCCCTTCCACTGATCCGCCGGAAGAACGACTACTTCTTTCCGGCCTTCCCGGATCGGGCTTGGTACGTGCGAGGTCGCTCGGCGACCTTCACGACGCCGCCTGCGGCGACGAGCCGCTCGAGTGCGTTCCCCACCGCTCCGGCGGACTTGCCGCCGAGAGCCTTCGCCACCGCCGTCGGGGTGAGTCCGGCCTCTCGGTGCCCCCGCAGGTGCGCGAGGACCATCCCGGCCAACTCGCCCTTCGCGAGACGCGAGCCACCCGTCGCAGTCCGCACCCGGCGGGTGCCGCTCGCCGGTGGCAGCGACCAGCGATCCGGCAGGCGCCGGGCGCCGTCGCGGCCGCCAGGAGTCCGGCTGGCCTTGCCGTCGGCCTCAAGTGCGGTGAGGGCCTTGGTGGCGGTGGATCGCCCGATCCCGGCGGCCTCAGCGATCTCGGCCGCTGTGCGGCCGGTGCGCCGTGACAGGGCGCCCAGGGCCGCCTCGGCGGCGCTGGCGCTGGATGTGCGTGCCATGTCGGCCTCCCTTCTCCCCGGTGGTCGTCCGGGACCGGAGGGGTTACCTCGATTCGGCCGGTGATCTCAAGCGGGCCCTGGCCGGGATTTGTGACGGGCGGGTGCCTTTGGCGCGGTTCATGAGGTGGCGCAACCGCGGTCGTGGGCGAGCCCATGGCCACAGCCACATCTATCCACCGGCAGAAACCTGGTCGCGACGCGATTCCACTCGCCGTTTGGCCGGTCGCCCAGACCTCGGCCCAATACCAGCGAGCCGGCCGCTACCACCCCGGCTGCTCCGCACACCCGGGCAAGATGCTCCCCGAGCTCGCCCGCCGGATCGTCGCCGAGTACTCGACGCCGGACGCATTGGTGGTTGATCCGATGGCCGGAATCGGCACCACCCTCGTGGAGGCGGCGGCTCTTGGCCGAAGAACCGTCGGCATCGAGCTCGAGGAGCGTTGGGTGGCGCTGGCCCGCGAGAACCTCGCCTACACGCTGACGCCCGGGCAACGGGGCCTGGCAAGGATCCGGCGCGGCGACGCCCGGCGCCTACCGGCCCTGCTCCGGGAGCTGGCCGGGACCGTCGACCTCGTTGTGGTTTCGCCGCCCTACGCCTGCGATGCGGGCGTGATCGACAAGCCCGCCTGGCACTCGGGCCGGCGCCTGTGCGACGCGGGCACCCTCAACTACTCGGGCGACAGGGCCAACCTCGGGCATGCCCGAGGTCGGGCCTATGCGGTCGCGATGGAGGACGTCTACGCCGCCTGCTTCGCGGTGCTCCGACCCGGCGGGCTGCTCGTGACCGTGACGAAGAACACTCGCCGCGCCGGGAGGCTCTTCGACCTGGCCGGTGAGACGGTCAGCGTGGCCCGTGCGGCCGGGTTCACCTACCTCCAGCACGTGATCGCGCTCCTGGCGGCCATTCGAGACGGCGGGCTTCGTGCCCGTCCCTCGTTCTGGCAGCTCACCCAGACCCGCCGAGCACGCGCCCGTGGAGAGTCCGTGCACCTCGTCGTTCACGAGGACGTGTGCGTGTTCGAGAAGCCGGGGGTGGTCAGGTGACCGTGGAACTTCCTCTGTCGGTGTGGTCCACCGCGCAGACACCAGCGCGCCCTCAACGAGCCGGGCGGTACCTGCCTGAGTCGGTGAGACACCCGGCGAGGATGCTGCCGGCGATCGCCCAGACCGCGATCACGGAGTACACGGCCCCGGGCGATCTCGTCCTCGATCCGATGTGCGGGATCGGGACCACCCTGGTCGAGGCAGTCCACCTCGGACGCGATGCCATCGGCATCGAGTATGAACCGGTGTGGGCAGACCTCGCCCGGGGCAACCTCGACCACGCGCGGAAGAGCGGCGCCACCGGGCACGGCGAGGTCATCACCGGCGACGCGCTGCACCTGAGCGAGCTTGTCGCCCCGGCGATCCGCGGACAGGTCGCTCTGGTGCTGACCTCACCGCCCTACGGGGCGTCGGTACACGGCCAGGCCAAGCCACAGCCGGGCGCTGGGGTGCTCAAGGCTCACGATCGGTACTCGACGGACCCGGCGAACCTCGCCCACCAGCCCGTTGGTCGGCTGCTGGACGCGCTCGCCTGCATCCTCGCCGCGTGCCGGGATCTGCTCCGGCCGGGCGGAGTCGCGGTTCTCACAGCCCGCCCGTTCCGTCGGGCCGGGGAACTGATCGACCTGCCGGCCGCTGTTCTTCGATGCGGGGATGAAGCTGGCCTGGTGCCCTACGAGCGCAACGTCGCTCTCCTCGCCGGGCTGCGCGAGGACCACCTCGTGCCGAGGGCGTCGTTCTTCGCGCTCGAACAGGTTCGCCGTGCCCGGCGGGCCGGCCGGCCGTTGCAAGTGATCGCCCACGAGGACGTGCTTGTGTTCCGGAGGCCTCGGTGAACAAGACCGCGATCCGACGCGGGGAAATCAGCCCAGACGCCGGCAAAGCGGAGCGCTCTTCGTGCTGGCACCGCACGCTGTGCCACGCGATCTGGAACAAGAGCGCGTGACGCGCGCCGACTTCGTGCCCGGGCGGTTGACATCGTCGGACTGGTCGAGGTCTCATCCCCTGCCCCGATCCAGGACCGGTTCAGGGGGGAGGGAAGGGAATCGTGAGCCCGACCGCCAGCGGCTGGTATGTGGCTTCGACTACCGCACCGAAGCTCTCGGTCTCGCTCAGCATCTGGAGTGTCCCGGACGGTCCGAATGCGACCGGCGGGCCTTGGGCTCACCCAAAGTGGCGACTGGACTCGTCCTTCGAGTTCGCCGAGTTCGCCGAGGCTGAATGCCCGCCGGAGCGCCTGCCGAATCGTCGAGGTCTGATCCGGCCTTCATGCCGGATCGGGCGACGGTCCGTCGCCCCGTCGTGGAGCCCATGTCGGCGGAGAGGAGAGAACAGGCTGTGCGCGCACTGGCGAGCCTCCTCCTCAGTCACTTCGAGCACAAGCGTCGGGACCTGTCGCCGCCCAGCCCTGGTACCCATCCCGCAAGTCGATAGCCCGAGGGAGGTGAATGCGTCGTGAGAGTCGCGACCTACTGCCGGATCTCCACCGACGAGGAGCGCCAGCCCTTCTCGCTCGAAGCGCAGACGGACCGGCTGGCGACCTACGTTGCCTCGCAACCGGGCTGGAACATCGTTCGTTCCTTCGTCGACCAGATGAGCGGAAAGACGCTCGACCGTCCTGCACTCCAGCAAGCTCTGGCCGATGCCCGCTGCGGCCGTTACGACCTGCTGCTGGTCTTCAAGGTTGACCGGCTGGCCCGTTCCACCCTCGGGCTGGCCCGGATTCTCGAAGACCTCGAGGGCGCTGGCGTCGTCTTCCGTTCAGCGTCCGAGCCCTTCGACACTGGCACCGCCGCCGGTCGAATGATGGTCCAGATGCTTGGCGTGTTCGGGGAGTTCGAGCGGGAGATGATCGTCGAGCGCACCCGTATGGGCCTGGCCAAGAAGGCGTCGAAGGGGGAGTGGACCGGCGGGACGCCACCATTCGGCTACGGGTACGACTCCGACCGCAGGCTGCTTGTGCCAGCGGAGGATGAGGCCGCGCTCGTGCAACGACTCTTCTCTATGTACATCGATCGCCGGTGGGGCTCGGCGGCCATCGCGCGGTGGCTCAACGACACGTGCCGCACGACGAGGCGCGGTTCCCGGTGGACCCCGAAGACCGTCCTCGACGTCCTGCGGAACCCAACCTACGTCGGCCAGCTTCCCTTCCGAGGCTCCATGTACCCCGCCGGCCACGAGCGGATCGTGGATCAGGAGCTCTTCGATCGGGTACAGGCCCTCCTGAAGGAACGAGGGGAGAACTATCCGCTGCGGGCCTCCAACAGCACGACTTACCTCCTGACGAGCCTCATGCGTTGCGCACGGTGTGGCCACGGCTTCGTCGGAACCGCGGCCCACGGCAGGGGAGGGACCACCTACCGCTACTACAGCTGCTTCTCCCGGCAACGCCACGGGACCGCTCGCTGCGATCAGGAGCGAATCCCGGCGGATGCCCTGGAGCAAGCTCTTGTTCAGGAGGCCCTCGCGGCGCTCGATGACGGCTCGCTCTTCGAGGAGGCAGCCCGGCGGGCTCTCGAGGAATGGAACGAGGCTCACCCTGAGAACGAGCGCGAGCTTCGTGGAATCGAGAAACGCATCGAGCAGCGCCGGAAGGCGATCGACCGCTACCTCAGGGCCTTCGAGGCCGGCCGGCTCTCTGAGGAGACGTGCGGCTATCGGATCCGGGAAATCGAGAAGGAACTGGCAACGCTTGAGGCGGAAGGTGGTGCCCTGGAGGCGGAGCGAGATCTGGCCCCGTCCTCCCCTTCGGCTTCGCTCCTCGAGGACATCCGGGGAAGGGTGGCTGAGGCGGTCGCCGCCAGCGAGCCGGAGCAGGTCAAAGAGCTCCTCGCTGCCGTTGTCAGCCGGATCGTCGTGGAGTCCCGGGCATCGATCCAGCCGTACTTCGTCGCGCCCGCGGTTCGTATGCTGGAACCTTCGCGGAGGCGGACGGGAATCGAACCCGCCTGCCGGCTCTCGCCGGCACACCGGTTTTGAAGACCGGGGAGGACACCAGCCCTCGTTCGCCTCCGCCGGCGAGGATACGGGCTCTACAGGCCCATCGGCTTGCCGATCGTGACGGGCGAGACCGTGACGCGGCCGCCGCACGGGGAGATGGTCACGGTGACGACCAGGTGGTCGTAGGCGTTCGGCGGCGTGATCTCGACGACCGACGCCGTCGGGCAGGCCTCGGACCCGGTCGGGACGTCCGCGTACCCGAAGTAGAAGAAGGCCCGGCCCCCAGGGGCCAGCGTGATGGTCCGCTCCGGGACCGACGGCACGACCGTGCTGGTCCCGCGGATCACGGTGGTCGGCAGCGGGTTGCCGGTGGCGTTGAAGAGCTGCATGCCCGGGTAGCCGAAGAGCGTGCAGGCGCTCGGCCCGTTGTTGATGAAGGCGAACGCGCCGCCGATCGAGCCGGCCGCGCCGCTCGTGCCGAGCAGCTTCGCCGAGAGCACCGAGGTGGAGCACCGGCCGGGACGCGTGGGGCTCGGCGAGGGCGTGGGTGAGGGGGTTGGCGTTGGGCCCGACGTCGGGTGCGCCGACGGGGGCGGCGAGCTGACGGAGCCGCCCGCCGAGGGCGAGGACGAGGTGCAGCCGGCGAGCAGCATCGCTCCCAGCAGGGCGCTCGCGATGCCGCGGGCGAGTGTGGATCGGCGCATGTGCGGTGCTCCTTCGGGGTCGGCCTCGATGATGCCACCCGCCGGGCGGGCAGGCCATCCTCCCGCCGGGGGGATTCAGCCGGTTCGACGCCGCGCCGCTGCCGCCGGTTCCCGTCAGAGCCCCTGCCGCCGATTCCCGTCAGAGCCCGGAGGCGGCCGGCAGGACCTCGCGGCCGAGCTGCTCGATTGCATCGAGGTCGTCGTGGAGCAGGTGCTGGAGCATGACCCGGCGCACCCCTGCCGCCGCCAGCGCCGCGAGCTGCTCCAGGACCTCGTCGACCGTTCCGGCGAGCCAGCCCTCCTCGCGAACCCCCACGAGGAACGCCGACGGATCTCCCTCGGCCCCCTCCAGGGCCATGATCCGCCGGAGCCGCTCCAGGAGCTCAGCACGGTCGGCGCCGACCACCGTCCCCGTCATCAGGGACATGGGCAGCGTGGCCGGGTCGCGGCCGAGCGCCTCGCATCCGGCGTCCAGGCGGGCACGGGCGTCGCGGCACCCGTCCGGCCCGGTGAAGTTCACGTTGTACTCGTCGGCCCATCGGGCCGCCAGCCGCGCGGCCCGCGGACCCGCCCGCCCCCCGAGCAGCAGCGGGGGATGGGGGTCCTGGACCGGCTTCGGCGTGGCCAGGCACCCCTCCAGCCGGTAGTGGGCGCTGGCGAAGTCCACGGCCTCCTCTCGGCGGTCCAGCAGCCGGTGGACGATCTCGACCTGCTCCTCGAGCATCCGGAAGCGGACCTCGGGGTCGGGGAACGGGAACCCGAACGCACGGTGCTCGCCCTCGTGCCACCCGGCGCCCATGCCGAGCTCCACCCGGCCGCCCGACGCGTGGTCGGCGGTGACGACCGACTTCGCCAGCACGGCGGGGTGGCGGAACGTCACGGGCGAGACCAGCGTGCCGAGCCGGAGGGTCGTCGTCCGGGAACCGAGCGCCGCCAGGGTCGTCCACGCGTCCAGCGTGTCCCGCGGCGGCCCGCCGCCGAGCGTCATGTAGTGGTCCGAGCGGAACAGCGCGTCGAAGCCCAGGCGCTCGCACGCGCCAGTCAGCGCGACCCACTGCGCGAAGGTCACGCCCTCCTGCCCCTCGATCATCAGGCAGACGCGCACCCTCCGATGCTCCCACGGCGCGGCCCGGTCCCGCCAGCCGGGCCCCTCGGGGCGGGAGACGGCCCGGTGAACGTCGCGCGAACGTCGCACCGCGCTCCCCGGAACGTCGCCCGGCGGCCGTAGGATGCGAGGGGTGGAGGCCGCATTCTTCGACCTCGACAAGACGATCCTGTCGCGCTCGAGCTCCCTGGTGCTCGGCCGGCCGATGTATCAGGCCGGGATGGTCTCGCGGCGGCAGCTGGTGAAGGGCGCCTACGCGCAGGTCGTCTACCACCTGGTCGGCGCCGACGAGCGGCGCATGGAGCGGATGAAGGCCGGCATCCTCGAGCTCACCCGCGGATGGGAGCGGGTCCGGGTCGAGGAGATCGCCCGGGAGGCCCTGGTCGAGCTGGCCGACCCGTACATCTACCAGGAGGCGCTCGACCTGATCGCCGAGCACCGCGCGGACGGGCGGGCGATCTTCATCGTGTCGTCCTCGCCCGAGGAGATCGTCGCGCCGCTCGCGGAGCACGTGGGGGTCCCGCGCGTGATCGCGACCCGGGCCCGGGTCGTCGACGGGAAGTACACGGGCGAGCTCGCCTTCTACTGCAGCGGCGAGGGAAAGGCCGAGGCCATCCGCGCGGTCGCCGAGCGCGAGGACCTCGACCTCGCCGGCTCGTTCGCCTACAGCGACTCGATCACCGACCTGCCGATGCTGGAGGCGGTCGGGAACCCGGTCGCGGTCAACCCCGACCGCGACCTTCGCAGGGTCGCGGTCGAGCGCAGCTGGCCCATCCTGGACTTCCGGCGCCGCGTCCGCCTGCAGGTGCGCCTGCCGCTGGCCCTGCCGGGTGGCAACTCCACGGTCGCCGGCGCCCTCGCGCTGGCGGCCGTCGGCGTGGCCGTGCGATGGGCCTACGGGCGCCCCCGCCGGACGCGGGCCGTCGAGGGCGGCCGGGCGGAGGCCGGCGGACTCTAGAATCCGTGGGATGGAACCGGACCAGGGGGCCGCAGAGGCGCAGGGCGGGACGGTCGACGCGACCGCTCCGCCCGAGGGGCCACCGGTCGACGCCGCCACCGCGGTCGCGGAGATCCTCGCCGCCCTCGCCTACGGCGAGACGCGCGGGGCACGGCGCGCCCGCGAGTCGGTCGCGCTCGCGCCGGACCCGAGGGCCCGCGAGGCCCAGGGCCACATCGCCGAGCGCGAGGAGCAGAACTGCGACCTGATCCGCGCCCGCCTCGCGGAGCTCGGACGGGCCGAGCTCATGGAGCAGTTCCGGCCGTTCTTCGACGCGTTCTTCGACCACACCGAGCCGACCGACTGGCTGGAGGCCCAGGCGTTCCACTACATGGGGGATGCGATCGTCTCCGACTTCGCCGAGGTGCTGGCACCGCTGGTCGACCGGGTGTCGGGCGAGGTGGTCCGGCACACGCTCGGCGATCGGGAGGACGCCGAGGGCTTTGCCCTTGACGAGCTGATGCGGGCGCTGCGGGACCACGCGGAGGCCGACGAGCGGGTCCGCCACTACGCCCGGCGCATCATCGGCGAGGCGATCACCCAGACCGGGCGGGCCCTGGAGGCCGGGGCAGGCATCCGCGCGCTGCTCGGGGGCAAGGAGAACGAGAAGCAGGTCGTGATCTCGCTGCTCGAGCGCCACCGGCAGCGGCTCGACCGCCTGGGCATCGAGCCGGTCGAGGAGGACTAGGGGCCAGGGCCTGGAACCCTGGGCCTGGGCGTGGGGCCCGGGGCTACCGGTGGGCTACCGGAGCCCGGGCCGGCTCCGGAGGCTAGCGAAGCCCAGGGACGAACTTCCAGCGGACCCGCGCGCGGAAGGCCGCGTACTCGGGGTAGCGCTCGAGCAGCCAGGCCTCCTCGCGCCGCGACTTCAGCTCGAAGAACGCGGCGAGCAGCGCGGTCGCCGCGAGCCCGAGCGGCGCCCACCCGAGCGACCACCCGGCCGCCAGCAGCAGGACCCCGCCGTAGATGGGGTGGCGGACGAAGCGGTAGACGAGCCCGGCCCGAAACGTGGCGTCCTCGCGGGGGCGAGGCAGCGCGGTCAGCGAGCGGCCGAGCGCGACGCCGCCGGCCAGCAGCTCGGCCAGGCCGGCGAGCACGACGACGGCGCCCGAGAACGCGAGCGGGCGGGAGGCGCCGAGCGGCCAGCGCGGGCCGGCGACTCCGGCCGCGACGACCACGACGAACAGCCCGACCTGCACGGCGACCCACCCCTCGCCCCGGGGGCCCAGGGAGGGGAGCTCTCGCCGTGGGCCCGGGGTCCGCTCCATGGTTCGAGTGTGGCAGGGGCGCGGCCGGCGCGGCCATGGGGAGGTGGAGGGCCATGGAAGGGCCTCGGGGGAGTGAGCGATCGGGGCGGGGGGAACCGGGATCCCCAGAACGGGCGATGCAGGAAATCCCCTCGATGGGCGATTGCCCGCGGCGTTCCTCCGCCGCTAGTCTTCGCCTTGTTCCGACGGCCGGGGCGGTGCCTCGGCCGATCGGACGAACGGGCCTCTTCCCCGAGGTTCTCCCGCCCGCTTCCCCGCCCCGGCGGTTCCCCTCGCCGGCTCCCCCGCAGTGCTTCCCCACGTGTTGTCGACACGTCGCGTCGCGCGTGCTCCGTGCGACGCGGGGAGGGCGCCATGCGACGGAGAGGAACGACGGAGATGGACGGGGGACCCAGCGGCCCCGGGAGCCCGCTCGGGGCCCCGCTCGAGGGCCCGCTCGAGGGCCCGCTCGAGGGCCCGCTCGAGGGCCCGCCGGGCGATCGTCCGCCTGGCGACGCCGCGCGCGCCGTGGACGTCGTGGCGTCCCGCCCGGCCGCGACCCGGGTGGCGATCGCGATCCATGACCTGCCGTTCCACCAGGAGGTGCTCGACCACCTGGACCGCGACGCGAGGATCGAGGTCGTCGCGAGCGAGGTCGACCCGTCGTTCGAGCGGGTCGCGGAGCTGTCGGTCCCCGGCGGGGCGGAGGCCGACGCGGTGGTGGTCTGCCCCGCGTTCATCGGCTCCGCCGACGGCTGGGCGGCCCCGACGGCGCGGGTCCTCGTCGTGGCGCAAGAGATGACGGTGCCGGTCCTGCGTGCCGCGATCGCGGCGGGCGCCCACGGTGTCTACCGTTGGCCCGAGGAGCGGGAGGATCTCGCCCGCGCGGCCCGCGCGGCCCGCGCCGCCCGGGTCGAGGCCCGGACGCCAGCCGGCCGCCGGGCTCGCGTGGTGGCGGTCGTCGGCGCGCGGGGCGGCGCCGGGGCGACGTTCGTCGCCACCCATCTCGCGGCGGCGTTCGCCGACCGCGGGCTGCGGGCCGTGCTGGTCGACCTCGACCTCGCCTGCGGCGACGTGGCGGCCGCCCTGGGGATCGGGGGCGAGGACGCCAGCTCCATCCTGGACCTGGTGCCGGTGGCCGACGAGCTCTCACCCGACCACCTGGATCGCGCCCTCATCCGCCATCCGCGCGGCTTCGCCGCGCTGCTGGCGCCGCCGCGGGCGATCGAGCCCGGGGCGCTCGCGCCGGGGGTGGCGCGCGGCATCCTGGCGTTGCTGGCCGGTGCGGCCGACGTGCTCGTGGCGCACCTCCCGCGCGCCCTGGACGCCGGCGCCCGTGCCGCCCTCGACCTCGCCGACGAGGTCCTGCTCGTGTCCGGGCTCGACCTCTTCTCGCTGTACGGCGCGCGCCGGACGGCCGGGACCCTGCGCCGCGGCGACCGCCCAGCGGACCTCCGGGTGGTCCTGAACGCCCCCGACGGGCGCGGGCTCGGGCCGCGCGACGTCGAACGCATCCTCGGCGTGCGCCCT
>JAJYGO010000412.1 GCA_021785115.1 Chloroflexota bacterium
TGGGCGGCGGGGCCACGTTCGGCATGGCGAAGGAGGTGGTCACCCCGCCGGCCGCGCAGGCGCTGGTGGCCGTGACGATGTCCTCCTTGTGGGTGAAGCCCGGCTCGCGGTGGTGCGAGTGGACGTCGATCGCGCCCGGGAGGACGTGCCTGCCGGTGGCGTCGATCACCCGCGACGCCTCGAGCGGCGTGCCCGGCGCCACGATCGCGGCGATCTGCTCGCCGTCGATCGCGATGTCGGCGGCGTAGCGGCCGGTGGCCGTGACGAGGGTGCCGCCGCGGATGACGAGGTCGTATGACACCTGGAACCTCCGGTCAGGCCGTCGGGCGGGACAGGCGGACCACCTCGGCCTCGGCTGCCCGCTCGTGGACAACCACCTCGCCCGAGACGAGGTGGCGCTGGAACCACTGCACGATCAGGGGGTTCACCACGTCCCGGTACTGCGCGTACGCGGCGTAGTGCGTGGTGCCCGTCTGGACGACGAGCCGCTTCGGACCGCCCGCCCGCTCGTACAGGGCGTAGGCGTGGTCCTCCGGCGTGGTGGCGTCGTTCTCGACCGCGATGAGCATCAGGGCCCGGGGCGCGATCCTGTCGACCACGTCGATCGGGCGATAGGCGAAGATCGCCTCGGCGCTGGCGAGCTGCACCAGCTTGGGCACCTTGTCGTCCACGTCGGACTTGACGGTCGTCGTGCGGCGCTCCGGGGTCGGCACCATGATCCCCTCGCGCGGGGGCACCAGCTCCGACTCGCCGGTGGTCACGAACCGGACCCGGTCGGCCCGGACGCGCTCCAGGAACTCGAGCCACTCGTGCTCGCGGCGCATCCGGTGGAGCCAGTCCCGCCCGTCGGCCACGGGGACCTGGGACACCACGGCCTTGACGCGCGGGTCAAGCCCGGCCGCGTACACGGCGTTGCCGCCGCCGGTCCCGCCTGACCCGAAGATCCCGATCCGGCCGCGATCGATCTCCGGGCGGGACTCGAGGTAGCTGACCGCCGCCCAGTAGTCCGCAACCTGGCCCATGGGGTCGAGGTACGTGGCGTCGCCCTGGCTGTCGCCGAAGCCGCGGTAGTCGAACACGAACACGGCCATGCCGGCCGCGATCAGCGCCTCGTGGTAGGGCTGGTACAGCCGCGCCGTCCGCAGGCCCAGCCACCCGGGACCCTGGGCGATGCCCGGGATCGGCCGATCGCCGTCGTCGGGGAGCATGAGGGTCCCCGCCAGTTCGGCGCCGTGACTGTGGAACCGGACCTCCTCGATGCGCATGGCCCCTCACTCGGTGCTCCGTCAGGTCGGCGCGAGCCGACGCCCCACTCTCCTCGGGGCACGTCGAGTGTAGCCAAAGCGGCTTGTTTTGTCTACAAGTTGACCTAGATCGGCATCTCATTGGGCATGCTTGTCCACGGTCGCCGACAGGTTGGGACAACGGCGCAGGCGGCGGCGGTCGGCGTCCGGTGGACCATCGATCTGGCGGTTGCAGGCCCGTGGCCGCCCGGGTCCGACGGCGGCTGACGGCAGGCTCGAAGCGGGTGCCGGTTGCGAGTGAGCGGGCGGCGGGGTTACGGCCCCGTCAGGGTCAGGAGACCAGGCGGTGGTCGCCCCGGTCTCGAGCCTCGGCCTCCCGGATGTACCGGCGGATCAGCGCAGCGACACGCCGGTAGTGCCGGCTGAGGCTGGTCACGGCACCCTCGGCGTCGCCAGCCTTGATCGCCTCCCAGAACTCGCGGTGGACCGATGACGAGTGCTGGATCGTCGCCCAGCGCAGGAGCCGGGCGATCTCCTGGCGGAGCCGCATGATGAGGCCCACCAGCCGAGGCCGGCCGGTCACCGAGTAGAGCCGCAGGTAGAACTGCTCCCGCGCGGCCAGCTGCTCGTCAGGCGTGGCCGCCCCCTCCATGGCCTGGAACAGCGCCTCCAGCTCCTCGAGGTCCACATCGGTCAGCATCGGGACCGCCAGGCGCACGGCGTGGCCCTCGAGCAGGATCCGGAGGTCATAGACCTCCTCGGCGTCGTCCGCGTCGAGGGTCGTCACCGTGAAGCCCCGGTTCGGGGCCGACGACACGATCCCCTCGTACTCGAGCGCCCTGAGCGCCTCGCGGACCGGGATCCGACTGGTGCCGAACACGTCGGCCAGCTCCTCCTGGCGCAGGCGCATGCCTGGCGCGAGGACGCCGGACAGGATGGCCTTCCTGACCGCCGACAGGACCAGGTCCTGCGCGGTCACGTTCTCGCCGCGGGCCTCCTCGATGATCTCGAGGAACTTCTCGTCGGCTTCGCCGTTCCTGGCTTCTGCCCCCTTGTTCACGATCTCCTCGCCTCCTGATCGGCCGAGTCCTCGGGCCGCCCGCTGGTGATGACGGTCGGTTGTCCCGGTGCCGAAGCCGGCGCACCGACTGACGGGCGACTCGCCTGCTGCTCGCCTGGGACGCTCGTTCAGACAGACGCGTCGTTGCCAGAATGTATACATTCTTGGCAATCTTTTGTCCATAATCGCCCCGAGGGCCTACCGTGGACCACGATCTGGCTCGCGTCCCCATCCTCGAGCGCCTCGGCCCGTTCCGCCACCGGCCGTTCGCCCTGTACTGGGCGGGCGGCCTGCTTTCGAATCTCGGGACGTGGCTCCAGACCGTGGCTGCGTCGATCTTCGTCTACCAGCTGACCGGCTCGGCGCTGGCGGTCGGGCTCCTCAACTTCGCTGGCTTCGTGCCGATCCTGCTGTTCTCCGTCGCCGGCGGCCTAGTCTCAGACAGGTTCGACCGGCGGCGCGTCGTGATCCTCACTCACGTCGTCTCGACGGTGGCGGCGGGCGGGCTGGCCGCCCTGACGCTCTCGGGGTCGGTGGACCAGGTCGACCTGGTGGTCACGGCGTTCGTGCTCAACACCGCCTACGCGATCGCCAAGCCCTCGCTGACCGCGATCCTGCCCAGCCTCGTTCCGCGTGACGAGATCACGGACGCGGCCGGCCTCAACTCCCTCCAGTTCGTCCTGGGCCAGATCGCCGGGCCGGTGATCGCGACCATCGTCATCGCCGTCGCCGGGGCCGGCTGGGCGTTCCTCGTCAACGCGCTGACGTACCTCGGGCCCATCGCCAGCATGGTCTACCTGCAGCGCCGGCACCTCGGCGCGAACCGGCCCCTGGGCGCGGGCCGGGTGGCGAGGCCCGCTCCGCTCCTCGCGCCAGCCGCGGCCGGCGCGGCCGCCCGGGCGTCGGAAGACCGCCCTGCCGAGGGCAGTGCCGTCGACTTCGTCAGGCGAGAGCCGTGGGTTCTGGCGCTGCTGGTCGGCGTCGTCGCCACAAGTGCGCCGATGGAGGCGGTTCGGACCCTCTCGCCGGCGATCGCGACGGTGGCCCTCGGCGCGGCTGGCGGCGATGCCGGGCTGGTGGTGGCGGCCCAGGCCGCAGGATCGGCGCTGGCGCTGGTGCTGTTCGTGCCGCTCCGCCGACGCGGCTTCGCGAAGGCCATGCGGACGCTCGGCTTCGTCATCCAGGCCGCCGGGCTCGCCCTCACCGCGTTCGCCCCGACGTTCATCGTCGGGCTGGCCGGAGTGGCGCTCGACGGGTTCGGATTCTCGCTCGGGTTCCCGATCCTCACCGGCACCCTCCAGGCCGAGGTGCCCGACGCCATGCGCGGCCGGGTCATGGCGTTCCACCAGATGGCCCATCTCGGCAATCGGCCGTTCACGGCGCTCGCGGTCGGCACCCTTGCCGCGGTGTTCGGCGTGCGCGAGGCCGTCCTCGCGGCGGTGGTGCTCGCCCCGCTGGGCATCGTGGCCACGCGCCGGGCATGGCGCCTGCTGGACGCGGGTCCTTCTCGGGCGGGAGTCGAGGACGCAGCCGCGCCGGCAGCTGCACCGCGCCCACGGTCCGGCGACGTCGAAGGGCGCCTGCTGGCCGAGGATGCTGCGACCCCGGACCCCTTGGCCTCCTGAACTGCGGTCTGGCCGCGAGGATCGCAGTCGCGCCCTCGGGGCGCCTCGACCGTGCCGCCCGGCGTCCCGGCGTGTCCGGCTACCCGATCCGCACGTTGACGGCCCGCAGGCGGGTCATCGAGAGGATCTCCTCCAGGCCGTGCTCCGCGCCGACGCCCGAGTCCCGCCAGCCGCCGAACGGGACCGCCGGGAACCTCGTCTCCACGTCATTGACCCAGACGTAGCCCGCCTCGAGCGCGTCGACCATGCGGAAGGCGCGGTCGATGTCGCGCGTCCAGACTGCCGCGGTCAGCCCGTAGGCGCCCTCGTTCGCGAGCGCGACAGCCTCCGTTTCGTCCTCGAACGTGAGGGCGGCCAGGACGGGTCCGAACACCTCCTCGTCCGCAAGCTCGGTCCCGGGGCGCACCCGGTCGACGACGGTCGGCTCGAAGAACGCGCCCTCCGCCAGCTCGGCCGCGTCCGGCACGCCCCCGCCCGCCAGGACCCGGGCGCCGGCAGCGGTCGCGCGTGACACCGCGCCGACGCAGCGGGCGCGCGCCGCCGGACTGATCAGCGAGCCCATCTCCGTCATGGGGTCCGTCGGGAGTCCGATCCGGATCCGGCTCACCGCCGCGGCGACGCGCTCGAGGACCGGGCCCGCGATCGAGGCGTGGATGACGAGCCGGCTCGTCGACCCGCAGCTCTGACCCTGGACCCGCGTGTAGTTCATGCCCCGCACGATGGCCGCTGCCGCCTCGTCCACGTCGACGTCCGGGAACACCAGGATCGGGTTCTTGCCGCCCAACTCGAGCGACAGCGTCTTGACGTGTCCGCTGGCGGCCGCCTCGGCCTGGATCCGGAGGGCCGTCGCGGTGCTGCCCGTGAACGTGAGGCGGCGGACGGCCGGGTGCCGCACCAGGGCCGCCCCCGTCGCGGGCCCCCCGGCGACGACCGAGACGACGCCGTCCGGCACCAGCCCGGCCGTGAGCTCCCCGACCGCGAGCGCCGACAGCGGCGCCAGTTCGCTGGGCTTGAGCACCACGCAGTTGCCGGCGACGAGCGCGGTCGCGAGCCTCGCGCAGGTGAACATCGTGGGGTGGTTGAACGTGATCATGCGGCCCACGACGCCCCACGGCTCGCGCTGCGTGTAGTGGTGCCCCGGCAGCGGGAACGTCTCACCACGCACCTCGAGCGCGAGCCCGGCCGCCTCGCGCGCCAGCCGCACGCCCTTGGTGACGTCGGCGCGCATCGCCGCCAGCGGGTTGCCAGTGTCATGCGCGTCGAGGAGCGCGAGGTCGTCCGCGCGGGCGGAGACGCGGGCGGCCAGCTCGGTCACGATGGCGCCCCGCTCGCGTGCCGGCACCCGCCGCCAGGCCCGGAACGCCTCGAGGCCCGACACGGCCGCACGGTCCACGCCCGCCTCGCCGGCATCCGCGAGGCGGGCGATCCGCCGCCCCGTCGCAGGGGCGAGGACATCGAGCACGGGTGTGCCATCGGCCGGAGCCTCGGCGTGCCCTCCGATGAACGACCCCACGACGGGGGCACCACCCCGGTCGAGTGCATCGAGCAGCGTGTCCAGGATCATGGTCAACCGCCAGCTTGTATGCAGTAGACTCCGGATTGTAGACATTCCAACCCAACAGCACGAGACCGGACAGCTCCATGCGGCTTCGAGGCGCAATTCGCATCGCGGCCACGCCCTCGGCGACGTGGGCGCAACTCGTGGCGCCGGTCAGCCTCGCCGGGTGCGTGCCCGGGGCGCGCGATGTCCGACAGGTCGACGACCGCACGTTCCAGGGGACCGTCCACGCCGCGGTGGGGCCGATGGACGGCGAGTTCGGCTTCACCGCCTCGATCGAGGAGGCGAGCTTCCCGGACACCCTCGTCGTGAGGATCGAGGGGGTGGACACGGTCACCCGGAGCCGGCTCGAGGCTGCCGTGCGAGCCAGCCTGAGCGAGGCCCCCGGCGGCACTGAGCTCGCCTACGACGCCTCGGTCGGCGTCCACGGCCGGCTCGCGATCCTGGGCGAGATGGTCCTGCGCGCGACCGCCAGCCTGATGATCGACAGCGCCGCGGCGTGTCTCCGCCGGCGGCTCGAGGCCGTGGACCCGGCGGTGGCCGGGCCGGCCGGGGGCGTGACGTGACCGCCGGGAGGCGAGAGGCGTTCGACGTCGTGGTGGTCGGCGGGGGGGCCTCCGGCTGCGTCGTCGCCGGGCGCCTGAGCGAGGACCCGTCGATCCGGGTGCTGCTGATCGAGGAGGGGCCCGACCCGCAGCCGCTGCCGGAGGTGATTGCTGATCCCAGGCGGCAGGCGGAACTGGTGCTCTCCTCCCCGTACGTGCGGATGTACGAGGCCGAGCGACAGGACGGCTCGTCCCTGCCGCTGCTGTCCGGCCGGGTCATGGGCGGCGGCTCGTCGGTCAACAACCTGGCCGTCGTCCGGCCGATGGCCTGCGACTTCGAGACGTGGTCGGCGTTCGGCGGCGAGGCGTGGTCGTACGCGGCGATGCTGCCGCTGATGCGGGCGATCGAGCGCGACGACGACTTCGCTGACGACCCGATCCACGGCGACTCGGGGCCGCTGATGCTCAGTCGCGGCTTCCGGCTCGACGACCCGGCGGACCCCCCGGTGAGCGCCCTCATCGAGGCCGCGGGAGCACTGGGGCTGCCGCCCTGCCCCGACCTCAACCAGCCCGCGCCCTACGGCGTGTGCGCCTCCCCGTACGCGGTCAAGGACGGGCGCCGCCAGTCATCGGCAGTCGCCTACCTCGACCCTGCGCGGGGCCGGCCGAACCTCACGGTGCTGTCCGACACCTCCGCGGGCCGGGTGCTGATCGACGGCGGCCGGGCTCGTGGCGTCGAGATCTCGGACCGTGGCGGGGCGCGCCGCGTCGCGGCCGGCGCGGTCGTGCTCGCCGCCGGCGTGTACCACACGCCGCAGCTGCTCCAGCTGTCGGGCATCGGCCCGGAGGAGGAGCTCGAGCGGCTCGGCGTTCCCGTGGTCGTCCCGCTCGGCGGGGTTGGCGAGAACTACCGCGACCACGCGGTCGTCTACGTCACGTTCGAGGGGACGACCGAGTTGCGCGAGGAGTGGGTGATCCCGAAGGTTCGCCTCATCGCCCGCAGCCGACCGGACGTCCCGGTCCCCGACCTGCACGTCTTCATGCGCCCCACCGTGCGGGTCGCCGGGCTGCCGCCCATGCTGCCGGTCTCGCTCCACCTGCTGGAACACCGCTCCGCCGGCCGGGTCAGGCTCGCGTCCGCCGACCCGGCGTCGCTGCCCGTGGTCGAGCCCGCCCTGTGCGAGCACCCCGACGACGTCCGCGCGCTCGTGGACGGGATCGGACTCGCGGCCCGCCTGGCCGCGCAGCCGCCCCTCGCGTCGTACTACGGGCCGATGGTGAGCCCGTCGGCAGACGACGAATGGGAGGCGCACGTGCGCACGACCTACGACACCTACCACCACGGCGTGGGCACGTGCCGGCTGGGCCGGGAGGGCGACCCGGGCGCGGTCGTGGACCCCCGTCTCCGGGTGCACGGCGTGGAAGGGCTGCTCGTCGCCGACGCGTCGGTGCTGCCGACGGTCCCGCACGCGAACACGAACCTCGCGGCCATGCTCGTGGGCGAGGTGGCGGCGCGCGTCGTCGCCGGTCGGCCGCTGGCCGCCGTGCCAGAGACGCCTCCCCGGCCGTGACCCGGGCGCCTCGCTAGGGCCGACGCGGAGGAGAAGCGGGGCCCGAGCGCCAGCGCGAGCCCCGGCCGGGGGTCAGCCCTCGGTTCCTGACGGCGTGACCACGGCGCTCCGGTCGCACTCGATGACCGACGGCCATCGGACCGGGAGTTCGCCGTCGAGCGCCTCGGCGTCCGCGATGTCCAGGGCGCGCTCGATGAAGGAGTTCCGGAAGCGCAGCAGGCGGACGGCCTCGGCACCGCTCTGGACGTGCTCGCGCCACGTCCCGAAGGGCGGTGACACGAGGTCGCCGGCCGTCCACTCGATCGTGGTCTCGCCGCCGTCCGTCCAGAGCCGGGTCGCCCCCGACCCACGCAGGACCACGAACGCCTCCTCGGCCAGCGGGCGGTGCGGGCGCGTCCGCCCGCCGACGCCGATCTCCAGCAGGGCGTGGTCGATGGTGCGGTGGCCGCCCATCGCGTAGCGCCGAATGCCGACGGCGGTGCCGGCGGAGGAGTCCGGCTCGACCGGCTCGTTGACGACGTCGTGGATGGCGTTGATGCGCAGCGCGCCGTCGTCGCCGGCCTCGCGCCGGGTCCAGTAGTCCGCCTCGTCGTCGTAGCGGTCGTGGAACCGGAAGTCGTTCTGGTACACGAACTCGCGGCTGCCGAACAGTTTGCGCAGCAGCCGCGTGTTCTTGAACGCGAGCTGGAGTGCAGGCTGCGTCGGGTCGGCGTTGTAATGCTTGTGCCAGGCGTTGGAGGGGATCGTGATGACGTCGCCCGCCTGCCAGTCAACGCGCTGGTCCGGCAGGCCGTCGGCCTGCCGGAGCTCGCTCCAGCCCCGCCCCGAGACGATGTAGAACGTCGCCTCGTCGAGGTGCCGGTGGCCCTGCTTCTCACCTCCGGGCGGGACCTCGCTCAGGTGGATGCCAAGGGTCGTGTTGCCGCCCAGCGTGTCGAATGCCGCGGCGCGCGGTGCCGGACCGTCGCCGGCCTCGGTGCGCATCCGGCGCTTCGGCCTCGGCATGAGCGGGAAGGTCGCAATGTCGCGGGCGATCACGCCCTCGACCATCAGGAACTGCCGCCGCTCGTCCCAGTACAGCCCGGTCCCGGTCGGCCGGTCGCCTGCAGGGGCGGAGGCGCGATCGCGGTCGTCCACCGTCCGCCGCCTACTCGCCGGCCGGGCTGTCGGGGTGCCGCTCGATCTGGTGGAGCCCCATCTGCTTGACCGTGAAGGTGTCCTGGATCGCGAGGTAGCGGGCGACCTCCGTCTCGGAGTCGTTGAAGTGCTGGTGCCAGGCCCACATCGGGATCCCGATGAGATCGCCCTCCTCCCAGTCCACTCGCTGCTCGGGCTCGCCCTCGTAGCCCATCAACGTGTGGCCCTTGCCGCGGACGATGTAGAGGACGGCCTCGGTCGTGTGGCGGTGCTTCACCGACGCCTTCGACGGGGGCAGCTCCGAGAGGTGGGGCTGCAGCCGGATCGCGCCCGACAGCCGGTAGAAGCGCGCCTTCGTGTTGCGGAACTCGCGCGCGACCAGCTCGGTCGTCCGGAGGTCCTTGACGATGGTCGCCTCCACCGGCGGGTGCTTCTTGTTCCAGGTCTCGCGCTGCGTCATCTCCGAGATCGAGGTGGCGCTCAGGGGCTGCTCGCGCTTGGTGGTCAGGCTGCGGTCTTCGGACATGCCCGTTCTCCCGGTCGATGGCGGGGTGGCGTCAACTCAACCAATGTGGCCACCATCGGCAGCATATTGTAGCCAATCCTGCCAGATTTGGTAACATCACGAGCGTCCGCTCCAACCGGACCGCTCGTCGTCCCGGCCGTCGGCCGGGCGTGACGTCGTCCGGACACGCCGAACGAGGTTGCCGTGATCCCGCGCTTCTCGCTCGTCCGACCCCACACCCTCGACGAGGCGCTGGCAGCCTTCGAGGCGACCGGCGGTGACGCCGCCTACCTTGCGGGCGGCACCGAGCTGCTTCAGGTCATGAAACTCGGCTTCGCCCAGATCGGCACGCTCATCGATGTCAAGCGCGTGCCCGACCTCAAGGGGATCGAGCGCCGGCCGGACGGCTGGCTCCGGTTGGGGGCCGCGGTGACCCACCGGGAGATCGAGCGGTCGGAGCTCGTCCGCCACGAGCTGCCCGCACTGGCCGGCCTCGAGCTCCACCTCGCGAACGCGCGGGTGCGCAACGCCGGCACGATCGGGGGCAACCTCGCCTTCGCCGAGCCGCACTCGGACCCGGCGACGTTCCTGCTCGCCTGTGGCGCCACGGTGCTGCTGGCGAGCCCGTCAGGGCGTCGCGAGCTCCCGATCGACGAGTTCGTGGTCGGGCCGCTGTTCACCGCCCGGGAGGCCGACGAGGTCATGATCTCTGTCCAGGTGCCCCCGGCCGCGGCCGGAGAGGGCCGCAGCTACGACAAGCTGGCCTTCTTCGAGCGCCCGGCGGCCTCCGTGGCTGTCCGGCTGACAGTCCGCGACGGGGCGATCACCGCGGCGACCGTGGCCGTGGGGTCGGTGGGTCCCGTCCCGGCCCTCGTGGCGGGCGCGGCCGAGGCGCTCCTGGGCGCCGACGCCGGCGGCGACGGTCTGGAGGCGGCGGTCACGGCCGCGTCGGGCGCCCTCGCCGACATCGAGGCGGAGGCCGACCTCAACGGCAGCGCCGACTACAAGCGACACCTGGCGGCTGTCCTGCTCCGTCGAGCGGTTGCGGCCGCCATCCGGGAGGCCCAGGCCGATGCATGAGCTGGTCACGATCGAGCTGAGCGTCAACGGGGTCGCCCGGTCCCTCCTCATCGAGCCGCGCGAGACGCTGGCCGAGGTGCTCCGGGACCGGCTGGGCCTGACGGGGACGAAGGTCTCCTGCGACGCGCAGGTCTGCGGCGCCTGCACCGTGCTGGTGGACGGGCTGGCGATGAGCGCCTGCACCTATCTCGCGGTGGACGCGGACGGGCGCGCGGTCCGGACCGTCGAGGGCCTGGCCACGGACGGCGTCCTGGCGCCCGTCCAGCAGGCATTCGTCGACAAGGCCGCGTTCCAGTGCGGCTTCTGCACGTCGGGGATGCTCATGGCGGCGACCGCGCTGCTCGAGGACAACCCGACCCCGACGCGCGAGGAGGTCGTGCGCGGCCTGGAGGGCAACATCTGCCGCTGCACGGGCTATGTCCCGATCGTGGAGGCGGTGCTGGCAGCGTCGCGAGCTGGGGATGCCGCAGGCGCGGCACGGATCGAGCAGGGCTCGGAGAACTCGGGAGGCGCGCGATGAAGCGGGTGACCACGCGACCGACGCCGCCGGCCCCGATCGGCGAGGCCGTCCCCCGCCGGGACGCACTGGCCAAGGTGACCGGTGCCGCCCAGTTCACCGTGGACCTCGGGATGCCGGGCCTCGCCCACGCGAAGGTGGTCCGCAGCCCGTATCCCCACGCCCGGATCCTGTCCATCGACACGGCGGCGGCCCGCGCCCACCCCGGCGTGATCGCCGTCGTCACCGCGGCCGACCTGCCCGATGTCGAGCTGCTGTACGGACACTCGATCGCCGACCACCCGCTGATCGCCACCGGCAAAGTCCGCTTCATCGGCGAGCCGGTGGTGGGCGTGGTGGCCGAGGACCCCGTGACCGCCGAGGAGGCGGCGCGGCTCGTGTCGGTCGAGTACGAGGCCCTCGCGTACGCCACCGACGCCGAGGCCGCCCTCGCGGAAGGGGCCGCCATCCTGCACGAGAAGCCCGGCGAGCAGCGGCCCCACCGGGGGTTCGAGGAGGACATCAGGCGCACCCATCCCAACGTCTGCTCGCAGTCGCGGCAGCACTGGGGCGACGTGGAGTCGGCCCTCGCCGGTGCGGCGCTGGTCGTGGAGGGCGAGTACCGCTACCCGCGCTGCTACGCCTACGCCATGGAGCCGTACAACGCGGTTGCCAGCTGGGACCGCGGTGAGCTGACCGTGTGGACCTCGGGGCAGCACCCGTACATGGTTCGCGAGGACCTGGCCCGCTGCTTCCACCTGCCGCTCGCATCGGTCCGCGTGATCGTGCCCTACGTCGGCGGCGGCTACGGCAGCAAGTCGTACACCAAGGTCGAGCCGCTGACCGCGGCGCTCGCGCTCCGCGCCGGCCGGCCCGTCCGGCTCGCCCTGTCGATCGAGGAGTCGATCCTCACAACCCGTGGCGATGGCGCCACGATCCGCCTCCGGACCGGCTTCGACTCGGATGGGCGGATCTTGGCCCGCGAGGCGACCATCCTGCTCGACTCGGGGGCCTACGCCGAGAACTCCCCGCTCGTCGGCCGCAAGGCGGCGAACCGCCTCGGCGGCCCGTACCGGATCCCCGCCCTCGACGTCACCTGCTCCACCGTCTACACGAACACGGTGCCGGGCAGCTCGTTCCGCGGATTCGGAGCGCCCCAGGTCACGCTCGCCGGCGAGACGCAGCTCGACGAGGCGGCGGAACGCCTGGGCATCGACCCCGTGGAGCTCCGACGCCGCAACGTCCTCCGGCCCGGCGAGTCGGCGTGGCCCGGGGTGCGCGGAATCGATGCCGACCTGGTGGCGGACCTCGACCTGGCGGCCGACGAGCTCGGATGGGCGGCCCCGCTGCCGCCTGGGCACGGGCGCGCGATCTGCCTGTCGGCGTCCGACGCGGGATCGGAGCCGGTCACGACCTCCGTCGTCCGCGTCCACGCTGACGGCTCCATCACGGTCACCTGCGGCAGCACCGAGATCGGCCAGGGCTCATCGACCGTGCTGGCCCAGATCGCCGCCGGAGAGATGGGCGTCCCGCTCGACCATGTCCACCTGCTGCAGAGCGACACCAGCGCCGTGAGCTTCGACCGTTCGACGGGCGCCAGCCGGACCACGACCCTGATGGGTCTCGCGATCCAGTCGGCCGCCCGCGATGCCCGCTCCCAGTTGGTGGCTTGGGCCCGGGAGTCGCTGGCGACCGGCGACGACGAGGTTGTCGAAATGCCCGGCGGGGTGCGGGTAGGCGACAAGGTCCACGGATGGGGCGCGGTCGTGAAGGCGTGGTTCGGCGGCGCCATGGGTGAGGCCATCGGACGGGGCTACCTCCGGCGCGCCGGCGCGACGGAGGTGATGCCCCCGTTCTGGGAGGTGGGCTGCGTCGGCGTCGAGGCGTCGGTTGACGAGGCGACCGGCGAGATCGCCGTCCACCGCCTCGTGACCGTGGGCGACGTGGGCTGCGCGGTCAACCCCCAGCTCGTCGAGGCCCAGGACGTCGGGGCCGCGATCATGGGCCTCGGGATGGCGTTGCGCGAGGAACTGGTCTACGAGGACGGGACCCTGATGAACGGGAACCTGTTCGACTACCGGGTCCCACGGGCGCCCGACGTCCCTGAGTTCCGCTCGGTCATCGCCGAGCGTGGCGACGGCGTCGGCGTGTACGGCGCCAAGGGGGGTGGCGAGGGATCGCTGAACCCCGTGGCGGCGGCCATCTCAAACGCCCTGCGCCGGGGCGCCGGGATCGAGCTCCGCGAGGTCCCCTTCACTCCGGAGCGGGTCTGGAAGGCGATCCAGGAGCGGGACCGCGCCCGATCCGCGGCTCATGGAGGGCATGCCGTCCAGGGCGAGGCGGGCACTTGACGCTCAGATCCCGAAGGTGGCCCAGTAGATGCACCCAAGATCCAGTTCTTGGGTCACATGTACGGAAATAATGTAGACAATCCGTTGTCCTTCGGGTACATTCCTCATCGTGCATCCCTGCCAGGCGGCCTGCCGGCTGGGGCACGAAGGAGGAGGCAGATGCAGGTCTCGAACCACCGAAGGCTCTTCGCGCTCGCCATGGCCGTCGGCTTGGCCGCCGGCGCGTGCAGCGGGAGCGCCGCGTCGCCGACCAGCGCACCCGCGGCCAGCAGCGCCGCCACTCCGGCCGCCCAGTCGGTGGCACCCGCCTCCGCGGCGCCCGCAAGCGCCGCCGCGAGCGCCGGCGCTGTCCAGTTCCCTACGCCTGAGAAGACCAGCGTCAAGATCGCCCTCAGCGTCGTGAGCGAGCCGAGCCAGTACGCGGAGAAGCTCGCGCAGCAGCTCGGTCTGTACCAGAAGTACGGGCTCACGGTCGACGTCGTGGGGTTCGAGGGTGACGGCAAGAGCGTCCAGGCGCTCATGGCCGGCCAGGTCGACTACATGGTGGTCGGCGTCTCGTCCGTCATCAACACGCTGACGACGGATACGCCCACCAAGGCCATCTCGATGAACTCCATCCTGGTCAACGACGCGCTCTTCTGCCGGGCGGACATCAAGACCGCGGCAGATGCCAAGGGCAAGATCTTTGCCGTCAGCACGTTCGGCGGCACCTCGCACGGCTCGGTCCTGATGGCCCTCAACGCCCTCGGGCTCAAGCCGTCCGACGTCACGATCACCCAGGTGGGCGGTCAGTCCGAGCGGATCGCGGCCCTCAAGGGCGGCTCGATCGGCTGCGCGCCCGCGGACGCCTCGCTCCAGCCGGAGCTCGAGAAGCTCGGGTTCAACATGCTCGTCAACCTGGCTGCGTCGGGCCAGACCTGGGGCCGCAGCGGCTTGGCCACCAAGGTGGACACGCTCAAGAGCATGCCGAACACCACGCTGGCCGTCCAGGCCGCGATCCTCGAGGCCCAGAACTCGATCTGGCTCGACACGCCGACCGCGATCAGCAAGTTCATGGAGTTCACGACGCAGACCCAGGACCAGGCCACGACTGCGATCAACTCGTTCCTCAAGACGGGCGACCGCACGATGATGTTCGACCAGAAGGCGTTCCAGGCCCCGGCGCA
>JAJYGO010000396.1 GCA_021785115.1 Chloroflexota bacterium
GGTGCGCCTGCTGACCCTCGACCACGCGGCATACCTGCGGCGCGTCGCCCGGATCCCGTTCTTCCACAACGGGACCGACGAGCTGGCCGACGCCGCCGCCGACGCGTCCCGCGACTGCGACGCGGTCATCCTCGCCCACCACGGGTGCTCCACCCTGGGCGACACGATCACCGCGGCCTACCGGCGCGCCCTGCTGCTCGAGGAGGCCGCGACGAACACGTTCCGCTGCCTGCAGCTGGGCGACACCACGACGACCTTCCCCGAGGAGGCGCTGGCGGGCCTCCACCGGTAGCCGCCGGTTGGCCGGCAGTCGCCGGCAGCCGCCCGCCGCGCCGACGCCAGTCCTCAGGCGCCCCCGGTCGGGCTCCCGGGGACCTGGCCCAGCGCCGGCTCGACCACCCGACGCTCGGTCACGATCGCCGAGACCAGCCGGGCGGGCGTCACGTCGAAGGCCGGGTTGTGGGCGCGGCTGCCCTCGGGCGCCGTCCGGACGCCGCCCCAGTTGAGGACCTCCTCGTCGCCCCGCATCTCGATCCGGATGGCATCGCCCGACGGCGTCGCGCCGTCCACCGTGGACTCCGGCGCCGCCACGATCAGCGGGATCCCCGCCTCCCGGCAGGCCAGCGCGATGCCCACGCTGCCGATCTTGTTGGCCGTGTCGCCGTTGGCGGCGATGCGGTCGGCGCCGATGATCGCCACGTCCACCAGGCCCCGCAGGATCGTGCTGGCCGCGGCGCCGTCGGCCTGGACGAAGTGGGGGATGCCGTCCTGGACCAGCTCCCAGGCGGTCAGGCGGGCGCCCTGCAGCAGGGGGCGCGTCTCGTCCGCGTAGACGACCTCGAGCGCACCGCGGGCGTGGAGCTCGCGGACGATGCCCAGCGCGGTCCCCCACTCGGTGGTGGCGAGGGCGCCGGTGTTGCAGTGGGTCAGGACTCGAACCCGGCCGGCGACCCGGGCCGCGATCCAGTCGGCCCCGCGGCGCCCGATCTCGTGGTTGTTCCGCTCGTCCTCGGCGATGATCTCCAGGGCATCGGCCACCACGGCGTCCACGCCCCGCCCCATCAGCGGGCGGACCCGGTCCACGCCCCAGGCCAGGTTCACGGCGGTCGGCCGGGCCGCGCGGATCCGGGCGACCTCCGCGTCGAGGCGTCCGGCGCTCCAGCCCTCGCGCTGCCCCTGGGCCATCGCCAGCCCCACGCCCAGGGCTCCCACCGCCCCCAGCTGGGGCGCCCCGCGGACCGCGAGGCGCACGACGGCGTCCACGAGATCGTCCACGGTCTCGAGGCGGATCCGGGCGAGCCTGCCCGGCAGCAGGGTCTGGTCGATCACGCGGATCGCCGACCCGGTCCACTCGATCGGGTGGAGCGGCTCGGTCACGTTGGCGTCCTCCCGCAGGTGCCTGGCGCAGATGGCTGGTCGCGGCCGCCGGCTCGTCCGGCACCGCGCACCTTACCGGAGGCGGCCGGCAGCGGGCGGCGGCGCGATCCTCGGGCCGCCCGCTGGCAGTTGCTTGCGTTATTGCGCAAGTGCTAAACTGTGGCCCTCGCCCGCCCTCGGGACGGGCCGCTAGCAGAGGTTCCCACCCATGGAGATGGTCATCGACTTCCCGGGCGGCGCGCGCGTCGACGCCCACTTCGGCCCGTTCACGGTCCCCACGGACCAGCCGCCGTCAGGCGGGGGCCGGAGCTCCGCGCCGACGCCCTTCCTCACGTTCCTGTCCACGATCGGCACCTGCGCCGGCATCTACGTCCTGGGCTTCTGCCGCCAGCGCGGCATCCCCACCGAGGGCATCCGGCTCATCCAGCGCATGGGCGCGGACCCGATGACCGGCATGGTGACCGACATCGACGTGACCATCGAGCTGCCCGAGGACTTCCCGACCAAGTACACGGACGCGGTGGTGCGCGCGGCCGACCAGTGCGCCGTCAAGAAGCACTTCGAGCACCCGCCGGTCATCCGCGTGGCCAGCCACCAGGCCGCGTCCGCCTCCGCATAGCGCCAGACACCGCTCTCCCCTCCGCTGTCGGCTCCGCCCCGAGCCGTCTCCGCCCCGGCCCCCGAGCGTACCCCGCCCATCGGCGGCTACGCTTCGGGGGCCGGCGTCGTCCACGCCGCGCCGCCCACAGGAGGACCCGTGCACCCGTCCGACCCGCAGGCCCCAGAGCTCGTCCGGGCGATTGAGGAAGAGCGCGCCCGGAAGGACGAGTACTTCCGGCTGGCGCCCGACAGCCCCATCCCGCCGGACGAGCGCGACGGCTTCGCCGGCCTCGCCTACTTCCCCGTCGATCCCGCCTACCGCCTGGAGGGCCTGAAGCTGGACGCCTACGACGGCGACGAGCCGGAGGCGTTCGACCTGCCCACGTCCGACGACGACCTGCGGCGTGCCTGGCGGGCGGGCACGCTGCACTTCTCGCTCGCCGGCCGGCCGCTGGCGCTCGTGGCCTACGACCTCGGCGGCGGCTCGCTGTTCCTGCCCTTCCTCGACGCCACGTCGGGCCGGGAGACGTACGGCGCCGGCCGCTACCTCGACCTCGAGCCCGAGCTCGACGGGACGTTCACGCTCGACTTCAACCTCGCCTACCACCCGTACTGCGCCTACTCGCCGTACTACTCCTGCCCGCTGACGCCGCCCGAGAACCGCCTCCCGGTGCGCATCGAGGCCGGCGAGCGCCTCGCGGGGACGGCCGCGCCCAGATCGGGGATCCCGGGCGCAACCCCCTTCTCCGGCGGCGGTCCAGGGCGCACAATGCCGCCACCAGCGTCCAGCTGGCACGTCCCCCCTGCAGCTGGAGGAGCTCCGTGCGTCCCGTCCCCAAGCCCGTCCGCGTCGGCGCCGCGGCGCTGCTCGCGCTCGCCGCCCTGGCGCCCGCAACCGTCGCCACGGCCCACAGCCCGGCCTCCGGCGACCACGCCGCGGTGAAGCGGATCTTCGTGATCATGCTCGAGAACCACAGCCAGTCCACGGTGATCGGCGACCCCAACGCGCCGTACCTGACCGCCCTCGCCGCGGCCAACGGCCAGGCGACCAACTACTACGGCGTCACGCACCCGAGCCAGCCCAACTACGTGGCGGCGATCACGGGCCAGCTCGACATCAACCAGATGACCGACAACGCCGCCAACCACTTCTCGTGGCCGAACCTGGTCGACCAGCTCGAGGCCAAGGGCATCAGCTGGGGCGCCTACATGGAGGCCATGCCGTCGGCGGGCTACCTCGGCGCCACCTGGCCCGGCAGCACGGCCCTGTACACGAGCAAGCACAACCCGTTCGCGCACATGGACGACATCACGTCCAACCCGGCCCGGCTCGCCAACATCAAGCCGTACACGGACCTGGCGGCGGACCTGAACTCCCCGCAGGCCCCGGACTTCGTGTGGATCAGCCCCGACCAGTGCAACGACATGCACGGCGGCGTGTACACGTCCATCGCGGGCCATCCCGAGACGCCCTGCCCGTACAGCAAGAACGTCGACGACCCCGCGGACGCGTCGCTCAAGCAGAAGGCCGACGCCTTCGTCCACGGCGCGGTGGACACGATCACGCACTCGCGCGCCTGGACGGGCAACAGCGTGATCTTCGTGCTCGCCGACGAGGCCGACTACGACGGGGCCGCGTCCAGCACGGACAACTGGGCCGACGTGTCGGGCTGCTGCGACTCGCCCGGCTACGGCATCGCCCCCGGCCTGCCCGACGGGTACGTCCTCACCGACAACGGCTCGCACCCGTGGAGCGGCCCGTTCGGCGGCGGCAAGGTCCCGGCCATCGTGATCGCGCGCAACGGCGCCGGCGGGATCGTGGACCCCACGCCCTACAACCACTACTCGCTGCTCCGGACCATCGAGCAGGTCTGGGGCCTCGGCTACCTCGGCTACGCGGCGGACGGCGCCAACGTCAAGGCGATGACGCCGCTCCTCATGCACTGAGCCGCATCGCGGTCCAGCAACGGCCCGAAGGCCCCGCCCCGGCGGGGCCTTCGGCGTCCCGTCCGCAGGCCCACCCCATCCTCCGGACCAGCGCCGCACCCCCGGCAACCCCGGCCGAGGGTCGTCTGTCCCGCGGGCCGGTCGGCCCTCCCCGCGACCGCCGTCCGGACCCCAAACTCGGCGGATCACGGTCCCGGCCGGGTTACCGGCGGCGTGCGGGGCCCTTGGAGGAAATGATGCGCAACGCCAAGCTCGACACCTGGGTCGAGGAAGTCGCCGCCCTGTGCAAGCCCGATCGCGTCCACTGGTGCGACGGCTCGGCCGCCGAGCACGACGAGATGATCCGCCTGATGGTCCACGCGGGCACCGCGGTCCCGCTCAGCGGCGACAAGCGCCCCGACAGCGTCCTGGTCCGCTCGCACCCCGCTGACGTGGCGCGGGTCGAGGACCGCACCTTCATCTGCTCCGCCCGGCCGGAGGACGCGGGGCCCACCAACAACTGGGCCGACCCAGCCGAGATGAAGGCCACCCTGAACGGTCTGTTCGACGGCTGCATGGCCGGCCGGACCATGTACGTCATCCCCTACTCGATGGGGCCGGTGGGATCGCCGATCGCCAACATCGGCGTGGAGATCACCGATTCCCCGTACGTCGTGGCCAACATGCACCTGATGACGCGTGTCGGCACGCGGGTGCTCGAGGTGCTGGGGCCGGACGGCGAGTTCGTCCGCGGGCTGCACTCGGTGGGCATGCCGCTGGGCCCCAACGAGCCGGACGTGCCCTGGCCGCACAACATCGAGCACAAGTACATCACCCACTTCCCGGAGACCCGGGAGATCATGTCCTTCGGCTCGGGGTACGGCGGCAACGCGCTGCTGGGCAAGAAGTGCCACGCGCTCCGCATCGCCTCGGTCCAGGCCCGCGACGAGGGCTGGCTGGCCGAGCACATGCTGATCCTCAAGCTGACCAACCCCGAGGGGCGCACCTACTACATCACCGGCGCCTTCCCGTCGGCCTGCGGCAAGACCAACCTCGCCATGCTCGAGCCCACGCTGCCGGGCTGGAAGGTCCAGACCGTGGGCGAGGACATCGCCTGGATGAAGCTGGGCGCCGACGGCCGGCTGCGCGCGATCAACCCCGAGGCCGGCTTCTTCGGGGTGGCGCCGGGCACCGGCATGGGCAGCAACCCCAACGCCATGCGGACGCTCACCGACCGGGCCATCTACACCAACTGCGCGATCACCGGCGACGGCGACGTGTGGTGGGAGGGCATGTCGGACGAGCCGCCCGGCGACCTGACGGACTGGCTCCGCCGGCCCTACCAGGGCACGCTGCGCAAGGCCGCCCACCCCAACGCGCGCTTCACCGTGGCGGCCCAGCAGTGCCCGGTCATCGCCGACGAGTGGGAGGACCCCGCCGGCGTCCCGATCGACGCGATCCTGTTCGGCGGCCGCCGGCCCAACACGATCCCGCTGGTGACCGAGGCGTTCGACTGGACGCACGGCACGTTCATGGGCGCCACCGCCGGGTCGGAGACCACCGCGGCCGCCGTGGGCGCTGTGGGCCAGCTGCGGCGGGACCCGATGGCGATGCTGCCGTTCTGCGGCTACAACATGGCCGACTACTGGGGCCACTGGCTGAGCTTCGAGGGCCGGACGGAGACGTCCAAGCTGCCCAAGGTGTTCTTCGTCAACTGGTTCCGCAAGGGCGCCGACGGGAAGTTCCTGTGGCCCGGCTACGGCGACAACAGCCGCGTGCTCAAGTGGGTCACCGAGCGGATCGAGGGGACCGGCCAGGCGGTGGACACCCCGATCGGCCGGCTGCCCGCGCCGGGGGCGCTCGACCTGTCCGGCCTGTCGCTCCACGACGGAGCCATGGACCAGCTTCTCTCGGTCGACGTGGACGGCTGGCTGAGCGAGGTGGCGCTGATCCGGGAGCACTTCGGCCGCTTCGGCGACCGGCTGCCGGACGCGATGGCGCGCTCGGTGGACGAGCTCGAGGCGCGGCTCCAGGCGGCTGGCGTCCCGGCCGGCGCCCGGTAGGGCAGGCGGCCGGCTCTCGGGATGCAGGACCGGGAGGTCGCGCCGGGGCGAGTCATCGCGCTCGCGGTCGCGACGGTCGCCACGGGCCTGCGCAGGCGTTCTGGGCCGACGCCCTCAGGCCGTTGGAGGCTGCGATCCGGAGCGCCGGCGGCCCCGGCTGACGCACGTCGCCGCTAGTGCGCGACCCTCCCCGTCGCGGCGGCGGCCGCCCGCGCGGCGGCAGTCGCGGCCGACGCGTCGAGGTGGGCCAGCCAGGCGCGGGCGCCCACGCGGCCGAACAGCTCGCGGGAGCGGTCGAGCCAGGGCGCCACCTCGGGATCATCGGGCGGCAGCGCGGTGAGCAGGTCGGGGCCGATCCAGGCGATCGCCAGCCGGTTGCCGGCCGCCTCGAGCATCGGTGCGGCGTTGCGGTAGAGGTCGAGCGCCTCCCGCTGCCGACCCTCCGCCAGCACCAGGGCGGCCTCCGCGTAGGCGATCGAACTCACCATGAACCGCAGGTGCCGAGTTGGGCTGGTCCTCGCCTCCACCACGAGGCTGCGCAGGCGCTCTGGATCGCGCTGGTGCAGCGCCACCCGGGCGAGCCCGTCGAACAGGCTCTCGTTCTCCGGCATCAGGTCGTGGGCCGCCTCGAGGTACGCGCGCGCCAGCTCCAGGTCGCCGGCCCCGAAGGCGACCCGCGCGAGGTCCTCGCGCAGCGCCACCCGCATGTCGCGGTCCTCGAAGTCCGCCAGGGCCCCGATCACGTCTGCAAGGTCTGCCGTGACGTCCTCGGCACGGGCTGCCCGGAAAGCCGTCCGCCGGCTGATCAGCGGGATGTGGTCGCGGCGGTCGAGGTCGAGCCGGAGCCACTCCTCGAGCGTGGACTGCCAGAAGTCCCAGCCCTCGAGGGCGGGGAAGGCCGCGTCGGAGAAGCTCTGGAGCATGAACACGCCCATGCCCAGATCGCCGGTCTTCTTCGCCAGGGCCACGGCGTCAGCGCCCAGCCGGGTGGTCTCGTTCAGGCTGTCGACAGAGATCGTGGCGGCCAAGTTGTTGACCGCACGGAGCTCGAGGTCGGACCAGCCGCCGCGAGCGGCCAGGCGACGGCCGCCCTCGAGCAGCGCGATCGCCTCCTGCTGGCGGCCGATGAACCCGAGTGACGACGCCTTGTTGACCAGCGTCTCGGCGGTGATGCGGTCCATGCGCAGGAGCTCGGAGACGGGCAGCGCCTCGTCCGCCGTGGCGATCGACTCGGCGTACCGGCCCCGGCGCATGTAGGCGCGCGACAGGAGCGAGAGGAGCACGGTCCGGGTGTCGTCGTGAAGCTCCGCCTCGCGGTCCCGGGCGTTCTCGAGCAGCTCGACCGCGTCATCCACGCGTCGCGCGTCCAGCAGGCTCTCCGCACGGGCGTTGGTCGCCTGCACGACCCCGTCGAGGTCGCCGAGGGCCTCCGCCAAGGCCTGCGCCCGCACGAGCACCTCGTCGCCGCGGTCGTACTGGCCCGCCCGCGTCGCCTCGGCACCGGCCTCCAGGAGCAGCGGCACCTGCTCGGCCTTCCCCGCCACCTCGCCCGCCACCTCGGCCGCCGACAGCAGGAACCCGGCCGCCTGGTCGTGGGCACCGAGCGCGACCGCGCGGTCCGCCGCCGCGGCGAGGGCCAGCCGCGCCTGTGTCCCGAGGGCCGTCGCCTCGGCGCCCTCGGTCGCGTCGCGGTACGCCGCGAGGCAGTGCCCGGCGAGGGCGCCCGCCAGCTCGTCGCTGCCCAGCGCCTCGAAGTACCTGGCCGCGGCGAGGTGGCGCGCCTTGCGGTCGCGGCGGGCGAGCGTGCTGTAGGCGACCTCCCGGATCAGCGCCTGGACGAAGGCGTACGACCCGCGGTCCGGGCTGCGGGGATCGAGCGCGAGGCTGAACACCTCGCGCCGGACGAGAGCCCGGAGCCTGGGCTCCAGCTCGGCGGCGTCGAGGCCGGTCAGGGCCGCCAGCGCCGGCAGCGCGAAGCTCCGGCCCAGCACGGCGGCGTCCTGGACGAGCGAGCGGTCGTCGGGGTCGAGGCTGTCGAGCCGGGCGCCGATCAGGGCGGTGAGGGTCTCCGGGACGGCGAGGCTGGCCAGGTCGCCGACCGGGACGTAGACCCCGTCGCGCTCCACCAGGCGGCCGTCCGCGAGCAGCATCCGCACGGTCTCCACCGCGTACAGCGGGATGCCGTCGGCGCGGGCGACGATCTGGCCGGCGGCCTGCTCGGGCAGGCCCGGGACCAGGCCGCGCAGCAGCTCGCGCATCGCCCCGTCCGGCAGCGGGTCCAGCTCGAGCGAGTTGAACGCGCGCCTGCCCGCGCCCCAGTTGGGGCGGCGCTCGAGGAGGTCGGGCCGGGCGAGCGTCAGCACGTAGATCGGCGCCCCGCGGCTCCACTCCAGCAGGGAGTCGATGAAGTCGAGCAGGCCGGTGTCGGCGAAGTGGAGGTCCTCGAACACCATCACCACCGGCGCGCTGGTGGCGAGCCGCCCGAAGAACGTCCGCCAGGCCGCGAACAGCTCGTCGGTGGCGGTCACGACGCCGGTCGAGCCGCCGACGCCCAGCAGCGCGAGGAGCGCCGGCTCGACCCACGCGCGCTCGTCGGCGTCGGGGAGGTGCTGCTCGACGGTCGCCTTGACCTTGGCGCGCGTGGTGGCTGCGTCGTCGGTCTCGACGAGGCCGCACCTGCCCCGGACCATCTCGCCCAGCGCCCAGAAGGTCAAGCCGCCGCCGAGCGAGGGGCAGCGGCCGTCGTGCCACCAGACGTTCTCGACCAGGCCGTCCACGTACTTGAGGAACTCCCAGGCCAGGCGCGACTTGCCGATCCCCGCCGGGCCCGTCACCGAGACCAGGCGGAGGCGACCCTCGCGGCTCGTGGCGTGGAACAGGTCCTTGAGCAGGCGCAGCTCCTCCGTGCGGCCGGTGAACGGCGCCTCGAGGCCCTCGCTCCGGTTCCGGCCGCCCCGCTCGGCGATGACGCGCATCGCCCGCCAGGCCGGCACCGGGCTCGCCTTGCCCTTGAGCGCCTGCTCGCCGACGGCCTCGAACGCGATCGCGCCCGCGGCGGCCCGCCGGGTGGACTCCCCCACCAGCACGGTGCCGGGCGCGGCGGCGGACTGGAGGCGGGCCGCCGTGTTGACGATGTCGCCCGCGACCATGCCCTGGTTGACGGCGCCCAGGGTCACGGCGGCCTCGCCGGTCAGGACGCCGCCGCGGGCTTGGATCCCGTGGCCGAGGATGCCCACGGCGTCCACGAGCTCGAGGCCCGCCCGAACGGCGCGCTCGGCGTCGTCCTCGTGGGCCTGGGGGCTGCCCCAGACGGCCATCACCGCGTCGCCGATGAACTTCTCGACGACGCCGCCGTAGCGGGCCACGACCTCGCTCGCCAGGTCGAAGAAGCGGCTCAGGGTCTCGCGGACCTCCTCGCTGTCGCGCCCCTCGGCGTAGGGGGTGAAGCCCACGAGGTCGGCGAACAGGACGCTGACCAGGCGCCGCTGCGCGACGGGAGCCGCCGCCTCGGCCTGGACGCCAGCCCCGGCCGGCACCGAGCCCGCGCCGAGCGGCGAGCCGCAGTCGCCGCAGAACCGCTTGCCCGGCGGGTTGGTGGCGCCGCAGACGGCGCAGGCCGACGCCAGCGGCGATCCGCAGTCACCGCAGAACCGCTTCTCGGCGGGGTTCTGCGCGCCGCACGCCGGGCAGATCATCGGCCACCTCGCGCTGGGGCATGGGCGGAGTCCGGGAACGCGACTCCCGAGCGTGAGCGTAGCCCACCCGGGACCGCCCGCGCGCGGCCCCCCGCGCAGGGTCCGGCTAGTAGGTGACCGTGCGAGGCGCGCCGGCGGCGGCGAGCGTCGGCCGGTCGAGGCGGTAGGGGTTGGCCGCGTCGTCGGGGTCGGTGCCGGCCACGATCCGGGCCAGGTGCATCGCCGCGCCCGGGCCGCCCTCGATCCCCCAGCCGTTGTCGCCGGTGTGGAGGTAGAGGCCCTCCACGGGCGTTCCGCCCAACAGCGGCAGGCCGTCGGCGGTGCACGTGTACTGGCCGGCGCCGAGGTTGACCTCGCCGGCGGTCAGGCGCTCGGCGATGGCCCCCCAGAACGGGACGGCGCGCTCGGCGGCGTCCATCACCACTGCGGGGAACGTCCAGTCGGCGGGTACCGGGTCGACCGGCTCCGTGCCCGGCTCGTCCTGGCCCATGCCGAGGAAGGCGCCGCCGCCCTCGGGCCTCCAGTAGGCGCCCGTGTCCGTGTCGAGCGTCATCGGGCCGTCGGCGGGGATCTCTGGCTGGGGCGTGACCATCGCGCGGTGGTGGCGGACCATCTCGACCGGGAGCTCCACGCCGGCCGTGGCCGCCAGGCGGCGCGAGAACGGCCCGCCCGCGATCACGACGGTCCGCGTCGCGATCACGCCGTCGTCGGTCCGCACGCCGGCCACCCGCCCGCCGTCGGTCAGGATGGCGACGGCGGCGGTGCCCAGGCGGACCTCGGCGCCGGCGGCGCGCACCAGGCCCTGCGCCACCTCGTACGGCGACAGCCAGCCGTCGCGCGCCCGGTACGCCGCGGCGGTCACGCGCTCGCCGACCCACGGGAAGCGGCGCCGGACCTCGTCGCCCACGAGCGCCTCCGAGTCGTCCACGCCGACCCCGCGCGTGGCGGCCACGAACCGGCCCATCGCCGCGGGGCCGTCGTCGGCCGCGGTCAGGAACAGCCAGCCCTGCTGGCGCAGGCCGATCTCCCAGCCCGGCAGGCCCGTCTCGTCGGCGAAGCGCTCGTAGAAGGCGATGCTGGGCAGGACCAGCCGCGCGTAGTCCGGCTCGTCCCACTGGGCTCGGAAGCAGGCGACGGCCTGGGCGGTGGTGAGGCCGGCCAGCTGCGGACCGCGCTCGAGGACCAGCGACCGCAGCCCCGACCGGCCGAAGAAGTAGGCGTCCAGCGCCCCGGCAATGCCGCCGCCGACCACCACCGCCTCGGCGGTGCGGGGGAGCGGCTCGACGCCCCGTCGGACGATCCTGCCCATGGCCGGTGGACCTCATGACCTCCAGTTGCGCCGGGCCGGCCCCGGCTGCCCCGGCGCCCCCGATTGTGCCCAACTCGGCTCGCGCGCGGGGCCCCGGCCGAGCCGGGCGGGACGGCGTCGAGGGCAAGACGGGCCGTCGCCGCGCCGGCGGCCGGCCGTCACTCGCCACCCGGCCGGGGCGTCATCATCGGGCCGTGCTCGCTTGTGTTCGCTCACGTTCCCGGGCCATGGCCCGCCGCCTCGGGGCCGCTCGCCTCGCGCCGCCGACGCGCCGGCGCCTCGCCCGGGGCGCGAGCATCCCGTCAGCGCGGACGCGGCTGGCGCGGGCCGGGATCGCGCTGGCCACGGCGGTCGTCCTGACGGGCTGTGCGGTCGTCACCGGGCAGGCGCCGAACCCGTCCTCACCGATCGCGACCCCCGCGGCCTCGCCGCGGGCGCAGGAGCTCGCGCTGGCCCCGCGCAGCGCGCCGTCGCTGCCGCCCACACCCTCTCCGTCGCCCACCGCCGCGGCGGCATCGGCCACCGCCGGCGCCTCGCCCGACCCCACGGCGACGTCCGCTCCCACGGCGACGCCCAAGCCCCGGCCGTTCGAGATGGACCTCTACCAGGCGGGCGACTTCGTGGGCGAGTACAAGGCCACCTGGTGCGTGCCGGCCGCGCTGCAGACCTCGATCAACATCATGAACGACGGCGCCGACACGTCGCGGGCGTTCCAGACGCGGCTGTTCGACCTGGCCTCCTCGCTCGAGCCCGGGAACACGGGCGGCGTCGACGCGCAGGCCTGGCCCGACGCCCTCACCAAGCTCGGCTACGGCGGCTACAAGCTCGACGTCCGCGGCAGCATCAAGGCGGCCGTGCTGACGGTCGCCAAGGCGATCCGCCTGACGAACCGGCCCGCCGGCCTGATCGTGTGGTACGGCTGGCACTCGTGGGTGGTGTCGGGCTTCAAGGCGACCGCGGACCCCGCGCTGACCAGCGACTTCAAGGTCACCGGCCTGTACATCGAGGACGTCTGGTACAACCGCCTGTCCTCGATCTGGGGCTACTCGAACCCGCCCGACACCTTCGTCAAGACGTCCGACCTGGGCATCGACTACAAGCCCTACCGCGAGTGGACGAAGGAGCCCGCGCGCGACGGCAAGTTCGTGTTCGTGGTGCCGGTCCCCTGACCTCTGCGGACCCGCACCGTCCGTTGACGCGGCGTTTACACGGCCCCGCTAGGCTCGCGCGACCACAGGCCACGGAGGAAGCATGGACCAGTCGGCGATCAGGGCGGAGCTGCGGCGCGTGCCGCTGTTCGGAGCGATGACAGAGGGCTCGATCGACGCGATCGCACAGCTCGTGGAGCCGGTCCTGTTCCCGGCCGGCGCTGTGCTGATCGAGGAGGGCGGAGCCGGCGACACCTTCCTGGTGCTCACCGCCGGAACTGTCAGCGTCGTGCGCGGCGGGGCCGAGGTCGGCAGGCTGGGCGCCGGCGACTTCCTGGGCGAGATCTCGCTCGTCGACGGCAGGCCCCGGTCGGCCACCGTGACGGCGACCTCGCCGGTCGAGGCGCTGGTCCTCCACCGCGACGCCTTCCTCGCCCTGATCGACCGCTACCCGTCGGTCCGCCTCGCCATCCTCATGGCGCTCACGGAGCGGATCCGGAGCAACGCGAGGCGCGCGTCCGACTGAGCCCCGCCCACCACTCGGCCGGGGCGGCCGGGCGGGGCGGCGCCCACCGGCCCGGCGCGAGCCGCGTCCGCAGCCTGCCCGGGAATCGACAGGGCCCCGGCGTCGCCGCCGGGGCCCGTGCCGCCGGGAGTTGGACGCGGGCTCAGCTGCCCGCGCCCCTCAGGACTACACCGATTGCGGGCGAGTCCCGAGTGTGACCGTGACGCTGATCGTCTGCCCGTTGCGCAGGATGCTCAGCGTCGTCTGCTGGCCGGGGTTGAGCTGGCCGAGCAGCAGGTCCAGGGTGTGCGTGGCGTCGAGCTTGGTGCCGTTGACCGCGGTGATGATGTCGCCTGCGGCGAGGCCGGCCTTCTGGGCCGGGCCGCCGGCCACGATCGAGGCGCTGCTGCCCGTGGCGCCGCCGTTGCCGTTGGCGCTGCCGCCGTTGCCGTTGGCGTACGGGTTGGTCCCGTTGCCGAACGGGTTCGTGCCGTTCCCGTACGGGTTGGTGCCGCTGCTGCCGGACCCGGCCTGCAGCTGCGCCTGCTCCTGGGCGGCGGTCGGGATCAGCGCCCCGCTCGAGACGGGGAGGTTGAGCGACTGCTGGAGGGTCGGGTCGATCGTCTGGAACCGCACGCCGAGCCATGCCCGGGCCAGCGGCTGGCCGGCCGACGCCTGGGCGAGCAGCGGGCGGGCGATGTCGATCGGGATGGCGAAGCCGATGTTCTGGGCGTTGGACGAGATGGCGGTGTTGATGCCGATCACGTTCCCGCCGGCGTCGAGCAGCGGGCCGCCGCTGTTGCCGGGGTTGATGGGCGTGTCGGTCTGGATCAGGTTGTCGAGCGTCTCGCCCTCGACGGCGATCTGCCGGCCGAGCGCGGACACGATGCCGCTGGTCACCGAGTTGGTCAGGTCGCCGAGCGGGCTGCCGATGGCGATGGTCTGCTGGCCGACCTGGATGTTGGCGGACGTGCCGATCGGCGCCGTGGGCAGGCCCGAGGCGCCCTCGATCTTGACGATGGCGAGATCGGTCAGGGTGTCGATCCCGTAGATCGAGGCGTTGAACGTCCGGCCGTCCTTGAGGGTCACCGTGAGCTTGCTCGGGTTGCCCGCGACCACGTGGTGGTTGGTCAGGACCAGGCCGTTGGCGTCGAAGATCACGCCGGAGCCCACGTCCTGGCCGGTGCTGCTCATCCCGGTGACGGGGTCGGTGGAGGTGGCGCCGTAGGCGGTGATGGTCACGACGGCCGGGCCGACCGCCTTGACGATGTCGGGGATGGACGCCTGGCCGTTGGCCGGCAGCGGATTGGCCGGGGTCAGGCTGGGGGCCTGCCCGCTCGGTGCGGTCGCGCCCGAGGCGCCGCTCGACGGCTGGGCGGCGGTCAGCTGGTTCGCCTGAGCCGTGGGCGCCGGGTGCGTGGCCTCGACGGCCACGTAGGTCGTCCCGGCGGTCAGGACGGCCGTGGCGACGATCGCGGCGGCCAGGACCATCGGCGTCACGCCGCGGTGGATCCTCGCCTGCGGTGCGTGCGGGGGCGTGGGCGGCAGCGACGCCCAGTCGGCCGCGGCAGGCGGTACGACCGGGGGCACGGACGCGGCGGGCGACGCCCAGGGCGACGTCGGGGCGGGCGGCACGGCCGGGGGCCGGGTCCAGGCGGCCGCCGGATCCGCGGCCGGGGCGGAGGGC
>JAJYGO010000008.1 GCA_021785115.1 Chloroflexota bacterium
GCGGCCGTCACCGCACCCGCGGCCGCGTCGCATGCGCCCGGGCACGCCGGGGCGCCCGCCGGACCGGGAGCGCCGGGAGCGCCGGCAGGATCCGCGGGGCTCGCGGCGCGGGGAGCCGCCCGGGTCCTGGTCACCAGCCCGCAGGCCCTGCTGCAGCGGACCCTGCCGCCGGACGCGTTCCCCTCGGCGCCGCTCCTCCTCCGCCGCGGCGCGCGGCTCCCGCAGGAGCGCCTGCTGCGGGAACTGATCGATCTCGGTTACGAGCCCCAGACGGAGGTGGGGGGCCGCGGCGAGTTCGCGCGACGGGGCGGCATCGTCGACCTGTTCCCGCCGGGGCAGGGCCTCCCCGTGCGAGCCGAGTTCTTCGGCGACGAGATCGAGTCGCTGCGTGCCTTCGATCCCGCGGACCAGCGCTCCACCGGCGCCGTGGACACCGTCGCCATCCTGCCGGCGGGCGAGTTCCTGCTGCCCCCGGACGCCACGGCCTGGCTGCGCGGCCGCCTCGGCCGGCTCGCCGGTCGCCTGGGGCCCGTGCTGGAGGCGGACCTGGAGCGGATGACGTCCACCCGCCAGCCTGGCGACGCCGCGGAGGTCTGGGCCGGGATCCTCGCGCCTGCGACCGGCCTTGACCACGTGGGCGACGCGATCTGGCTCCTCGACGAGCCCGGCGACGTGGACCAGGCCGCCGGGCTGCTCTGGGAACAGGAGGCGGAACGCCGCGCAGACCTCGAGGAGTCCGGCGAGGTGCCGGCCGCATGGCCGGTCGCCTACCTGGATGCGCGGACCTGGGCGCGGATGCGGAACGAGGCGCGGACCCTCGAGCTCACCTGGGAGAGCGATGCCCCCGGGGCGCCGCCGGGCGGCAACCCGTTCGGGTGGAAGGAGCCGGCGCTGCCGCCCCACCGCGTCGCCGGCATCCCGGAGGCCGTCGCGCGCTGGCGCGTCGAGGAGCGCCGCGTGGTCGTCACCTCGGACCAGTCCGCGCGCCTCGCCGAGATCCTCGAGGAATCCGGCACGGTGGTGGCGCCCACCGGGCGACTCGCGGAGCCCCCGGCCCGGGGCGCCGTCGCCCTGGTCGAGCGCAGCCTGAACAGCGGGTTCGAGGACGGCCCCGATGGGCTGGTCGTCCTCACCGACCGCGAGCTCTTCGGCAGTGTCCGCGTGCGCCGGCCCCGCGCCCTGCGCCGGGTGGTGCCGCGCGACCTGCTGGAGCGGCTCACCGCCGGGGACATCGTGGTGCACGTCGACCACGGGATCGCCCGCTACGGGGGGATGGTCCGGCGCAGCGTGGGCGCCTCGGGCGAGGCCCGCGACTACCTGGAGCTCCAGTTCGCCGGCGCGGACCGGATCTTCCTGCCCGTGGAGCAGATCGACCGGATCTCGCGCTACTCCGGCGGCGAGAACCCGTCGCTCTCGAAGCTCGGCGGCGGCGAGTGGCAGCGCACCCGGGCACGCGTGCGCCGTGCGGTCACGGACCTCGCGAAGGAGCTGCTCGAGCTCTACTCGGCCCGCGCCCGGGCACTCGGCCACCCCTTCGCCACGGACACTCCGTGGCAGGCGGAGATGGAGGCCGCGTTCCCCTACGAGGAGACGCCCGACCAGCAGCGCGCCGTCGTGGAGGTCAAGCTCGACATGGAGCGCGCCGAGCCGATGGACCGGCTCGTCGTGGGGGACGTCGGCTACGGCAAGACCGAGGTGGCGCTGCGTGCGGCGTTCAAGGCCATCCAGGACGGGACGCAGGTGGCGGTCCTGGTTCCCACCACCGTGCTCGCCCAGCAGCACCACACCACGTTCACCCAGCGCTTTGCCGCCTACCCGCTGACGGTGCGGCTCCTGAGCCGCTTCGTCCCGGCCGCGGAGCAGCAGGCCACGCTGGACGGTCTCGAGCGCGGCAGCGTGGACCTGGTCATCGGCACGCACCGGCTGCTCTCCCGGGACGTCCGCTTCCGGAACCTCGGGCTCCTGGTGGTGGACGAGGAGCAGCGGTTCGGGGTCGCGCACAAGGAGCGCCTGAAGCAGCTCAGGCGCACGGTGGACGTGCTCACCCTCTCGGCCACGCCCATCCCGCGCACCCTCAACCTGGCGCTCTCCGGGGTGCGGGACATGAGCGTGATCGAGACGCCGCCCGAGGATCGGCTGCCCATCCAGACGCGCGTCGCGGAGGCGTCCGCCGGGCTGGTGCGCGACGCGATCCTGCGGGAGCTCGACCGGGGCGGCCAGGCCTTCTTCGTGCACAACCGGGTCGAGACGATCGAGGCGCAGGCCGAGCAGCTGCGCCGGCTGCTGCCGCAGGCGAGGATCGCCGTGGGCCACGGCCAGATGCCCGAGGGCCAGCTCGAGCGGGTGATGCTGGGCTTCGCCGCCGGGGAACACGACGTCCTGGTCTGCACGACCATCATCGAGTCGGGGCTCGACATCCCGAACGCCAACACGATCGTCATCGACCGCGCCGACGCACTCGGCCTGGCCCAGCTCTACCAGCTGCGCGGCCGGGTCGGGCGGAGCGCGCGCCGAGCCTATGCGTACCTGCTCTATCGGCGGCGCGACCGGCTCAGCGAGGTCGCGCGCAAGCGCCTCCAGGCGATCTTCAACGCCTCGGAGCTCGGCGCCGGCTTCCAGATCGCGCTGGCCGACCTGGAGATCCGCGGTGCCGGCAACATCCTGGGCGCCGAGCAGCACGGCCACATCGCGGCGGTCGGTTTCGACCTGTACACGCGGCTGCTCGCGGAGGCGGTGGAGGAGGAGAAGGCGGCGCTCGAGGATCGGCCCCCGGCCATCCCCCGCCCGACCGCCATCGTGGACCTGCCGGTGGACGCCTACCTGCCGGACGACTACGTGGCCGGGGAGCCCCAGAAGCTCGAGTTCTACCGGCGCCTCTCGAGAGCGCGCGACGGCGAGGACCTGGAGGCGGCTCGCGCCGACCTGGCCGACCGCTACGGGCCGCTCCCCGCGCCCGCCGAGCGGCTGATCGAGGTGGCGCACCTGCGCCTGCTCGCGGAACGTGCCGGGATCTCGTCGATCTCCCGCGAGGAGACCGATCTCGTCTTCCGCTTCCCGCCCGACTGGTCGCGCGCGGCGGTGGTGCACGCCCTGCAGGCACCCGGCTGGCGCCCCTCGGGCCTGGCGCCGGGATCGCTCCGGGTGGCCTCCAACCAGGTGCGCGTCCGCATCGGGCGCGCCGCGCAGGTGTGGGACGCCGCGCGCGTGATCATCGAGCAGCTGGCTGCCGCCGCCGGCGACCCGGTGAGTGGCGCCCTCACGCCTCGGTGAAGCGGTACCCGAGCCCGTACTCCGTGGCGATGAACCGGCGCTCCGGCGCGGCCGAGGCGAGCTTGGCGCGCAGGTTGCGCATGGTGACGCGCAGCAGCTGTGTCTCCTCGCCGTAGGCCGGCCCCCAGACGGCCTGGAGCAGCTCGCGGTGTCCCATGAGCTCGCCGGGATGCTCGGCCAGGTGGTGGAGCAGGCGGAACTCCGTGGGCGTGAGGTGGATCTCGATCCCCTGGACCAGCACGCGGTGGCTGCGCGGGTGGATGTGGACGGCCCCCCGCATCAGGATCCCGGGATCATCGGCGCCCGGCGTCCGTGCCCTGGCCCGTCGCAGGGCGGCCTGGATGCGGGCGATCAGCTCGGGGAAGCTGACCGGCTTGTTCATGTAGTCGTCGGCGCCCGCCTGCAGCCCGCGGATCCGGTCCGCCTCCGCGCCGAGGGCGGTCACCATCAGCACCGGGACCTGGCTCACCGCGCGGATCCGCTCGATGATCTCCCAGCCGTCGGGTCCGGGAAGCCCGATGTCGAGGACGACGAGGTCGGCGCCCTGCGCCTCGAAGAGGCGGAGGGCCTCCCAGCCGTCGGACGCCACGAGCGTCTGCCAGCCGTGCCGGTCGATCCACAGCCGGAGCAGCTCCGCGAACTCCGGCTGATCCTCCACGATCAGGATCCGCTCGGCTCCCGGGTCGGTCACGGGCGCTCCTCCCGGGCCGCTCCGCGGGACCGGCGCGGACGTGCCGCGGCCGTCACCGGCAGGGTGAAGGAGATCGAGGTGCCGGACTCCCGCTCGTCCACCCAGATGCGGCCACCGTGTGCCTCCACCAGGCGACGGCAGACGTACAGCCCGAGCCCGCTTCCCGGGACGGAGCCGCGCTGGGCGCGTCGCCCCCGGTAGAAGCGCTCGAAGACCTGCTCGCGTTCGGCCGCGTCGATCCCGTCGCCGCCGTCCTCGACGCTCACCACCACGGACCGATCCCCCGGGCGGGCGCGCACCACGATGGGGCCCGCAACCCCGCCGTACTTGGCGGCGTTCGTGAGCAGGTTGGAGAGCACCTGGGCGATCCGGTCGGCGTCGACGTGCACGGCGGGGAGGTCCTCCGGCACGGCCAGCTCGATGGGCGGCATCCCGGGCGCATCCGCGAAGTCGGCGGCGACCTGGGCAACGAGCGTGCCCAGGGGCGTGGACCGCCGCCGCAGCGCGATCCGGTCGCTCTCGAGATGGGCGACGTCCAGGATCTCGTTCACCAGCGCCGTCAGGCGCGTGGCCGCCTTGCCGATCCCTTCGACCGAACGCCGGCGGGCGGCCTCGTCCAGGTCCAGCCCGAGCAGGGTGTCCACGTAGGCGCTGATCAGGGCCAGCGGCGTGCGGAGATCGTGGGAGACGGCGGCCACGAAGCTCGAGCGCAGTTCGTCGAGCGCGCGAGCGGCCCGCAGGTCGTGCATCACCGCCACCGCTCCGGCGCCGGGACTCGCCATCCGGGCGTACGAGACGACGACCGGGATCTCCTGGCCCCCGTGCCCGCTCACCGTCTGCTCTCGGCCGACGATCGGGGGAGCGCCTGCGAGCACCTCCTCGAACGGGCAGCGGGATCCGCAGCGCAGGCGCGACCCCGGCTGTCCCTCCTCGGGCGGGCTTTCTCCGCGCTGCCCGTGCCCGGGTCGGTCGACCGCGCGCCGGCATCCCAGCAGGTCGACGCAGGGCGCGGGAAGCTCCTCGGGCGGCACGTCCAGCAGGGCGCTCGCCGCCCGGTTCAGCCGGACGATCATGCGGTGCTCGTCCACGGCCACGATGGCGTCGCTCGCGCCGTCCAGGATGGCCGACAGGATCGCGCGCTCCTGGGCAAGGGCCTCGCGCAGCTGTGCCGCCCGGAAGGCGATCGCCAGCTCGTGGCGGACCCGCGGGAGGAAGCGAGGCGGTTCCGGTGACGGGCCGGTCGGACGCCAGCCGAGCGCCACGAAGCCGACGGTCCGGACCTCGAACGCCGTGCCCGCATCGCGGCTCTCCTCCAGGGTGACGCCGACCCATCCGGTCGCCCGGCACCAGGCCGCGGCGGCGGCGGCGTCGGGCAGCGTGCCCGGGATCCCCTCCGGCCCGGAGACCTCCGCGCGGACTTCCGGTGCCTCGCCCACCGAGGCCATCAGCACCAGCGGTCCACCCCCGGTCGGGGTGAGCCAGAGCGCCCCCTCGGGCGCTCCGTCGTTGCGGAGCAGCTCGTCGAGGACTGCCGGGGCCATCTCCGAGACGGTCGCCCCGGAGGCCAGGAGCTGGCTCAGCTGGTATTGGGCGAACATCGTGTCCGCCTCGCGCTGGGCGTCCTCGAAGGATCGCCAGCGATCTGCCTCGAGCGCGGCCATCCGGTCGGCGCTCGCGCGGCGGTCGCCCTGGCGGCGGCGCTCGACGGGCACCGGCCGGGCATCGGGACCCTGGGTGGGCGGGGGCGTGCTCATCCCGCTCCGGTGCCCCGCGTGCGGCCGGGCAGCATCGCTCGCATCAGGAGGAAACAGGAGGTGGCCCCCGGGTCCTGGTGGCCGCGCGAGCGCTCCCCGAGCCGCAGCGCGAGTCCCCGTCGCGCCACCAGTGGCGTGGTGGCACGCATCCCGGCGTGGGCGGCCCAGGCGGCGCGGCGCACCGTGGCCGCGACCGGCTCGCCTGCATCCACGGCGGCGCGGAAGGTCTCGGCCGCCGGCGCCAGCGCGTCGAGGATCGTCTTGTCGCCCACGCTGCAGCGTCCGCGGCGCGCCAGGCCGCGGGCGGCGGCCCCCAGCGCGTCGGCGATCTCCCTGCTCCCGATCCGGTCCATCCCGCCGAGCGTGAAGCCGGCCTCCATGAAGGCCGTGCCATAGAGCGGGCCGCTCGCCCCGCCGACGCTCGCGACGAGCGCGTGGCCGACGCTGCGCAGGACGGTGCCGATGTCGCGCTCCTCTCCGTCGCGGAGGGCGCGCAGCACCGCGTCGAACCCGACGGCCATGTTCTCGCCGTGGTCACCGTCCCCGAGCGCCGCGTCCAGCCGGTCCAGCAGCGCCCGGTGCCGTCGCAGCGCGCGCGCGGCGCGCCACAGGTAGGCCTCCACGGCGCGCCGGTCCACGGTGTCCGCCTCGCGCGGTGCATCGGTTGCTGCGGACCCGGCCCATCCGCCGGGCCGGTGCGCCGCTCCGGACCCTCCGGGTCCTTCGGCCACCGCAGACGCCCGCGAGACCGCGTCTTCCGCTTCGGCCGCGCCTTGTGGCCCGGCCACGCCCGAGGCTCCGGACGCGCCCGCCGCTCGCGAAGTCGCCTGCACCTGGCTCGAGGCGGGGTCTATGCTCATCGGGCTCGTAGTGTACGAGCCCGAACCCGGCGCGCGGCGTGGGCCGCGATGCCCCGGATCGGCCACGCGGGAGGCCTCGTGGTCGGACTGGTCCTCGTCGGACACAGCCCCCGGCTTCTCGACGGCCTGCGCGAGATGCTCGAGCAGGCGGCTCCCGAGGTCCCGGTCGCGACCGCCGGCGGCACGTCGGCCGGTGTGCTCGGAACGAGCGCACCGCTCGTGCTCCGGGCCCTGCGCGACGTGCTGGACCGCTGCGATGGCGACGGCGCGCTGATCCTGATCGACCTCGGGAGTGCCGCCCTGGCGGTGGAAGTCGCGCTGGAGGAGGCGACCGACCGGGAACGGCGCCTGGTCCGGCTCTGCGACGGTCCCATCGTCGAGGGAGCGGTGCTTGCCGCCGTGGAGGCCGCGTCGGGCGCCGGGCTGGACGCCGTCCTGCGCGCGGCGGACGGTGCAACCGGATCCGGCAAGTGGCCCGATGACCTGGCGCGCTGAGTCGGACGCTCCACCTGCGGGCCGGGACGTCCCGGGGGGCCGCGCCGCGTGAGCGCGTCATGGGTGCGGACCTGGCTGCGCGCCTGCGCCGCGCTGGTCCACGAGCGGAGCGCCTGGCTGACGGAGCTCGACGCGGCGATCGGGGACGGCGACCACGGCATCAACCTCGACCGGGGATTCGCGCTGGTCGTCGCTCGTCTCGGTCTCGACGGAGAAGACGGAGCCGGTGGGGCACCCGACCTCCCGGGCGACGCGCTGCTCCGCGAGGCGGGCCGCGTGATCCTGGGATCCGTGGGCGGTGCCAGCGGCGCGCTCTACGGTCGCGCGCTGCAGCGTGCCGGGGCGGCGCTCGCCGACGGCGGAGCCGCAGTTCCCGCCGAGCACGACCGTGTGGTGGTCGTTCCGGCCGACCCCGGCGGGGAGGCCCCCGCGGTGGCGCGCGCCCTGGGTGCGGCGGTGGACGGCATCGCCGCGCTGGGGCGCTCAGCGCCGGGCGACAAGACGATGCTCGACGCCCTCGTGCCCGCGGCGGTGTCGCTGCGTGCATCCGTCGTGGCGGGGCAGGAACTGGGCGTCGCCCTGGACCTCGCCGCGGACGCGGCCGAGCGGGGCGCCGAGGCGACCATCCCGCTGGTCGCCCGGCGCGGGCGGGCCAGTTACCTGGGCGAGCGCTCCGCCGGGCACCTGGACCCGGGCGCCGCGTCCAGCGCCCTGCTCGTCCGGGCGCTCGCTGTCACGTGGTCCCGCGGCTGACGGCGACGATCCGGCCGGGGCCCCACGCGCGTCCGGGGCGCGAGATTTCGACGATGTCTTGAGATTCCGGCGGCCCGGCCGGCCGTAGAGTGGCCGCGATGGCAGCGATCGACGCCACCGACGCTCATGTGTGCGTGGGGAGGCACCGCGAGCCCCGTGGCTGGAAAGGAGGGTGACGGGAAGGGACTTCACGTCGCGCCCGCCCCGGCGGGGATGACGGGGCCCGGCGCCGGATCCTCGGGATCCGGCGGCCCGGAGACCCACCGCCCGTCGCGGCTCCGCAGGAACCATCCCACTGTTGAGGGAGTACAAGGGGATGACGCTACAGATCATTCTGGGTGAGATCTTCGGCACGGCCGTTCTGGTGCTCCTGGGCGATGGCGTGGTCGCCAACGTCCTGCTCGCGAAGACGAAGGGCAACCAGACCACCGGCGTCGGCAACTCCAACGGATGGATTGTCATCACCTGGGCATGGGCAATGGCCGTGTTCATGGGTGTCGTCGTCGCTGGCCCGCTGACCGGCGCGCACCTGAACCCCGCGGTCACGATCGGGCTCGCGGTGATGCACTCGATGAACAGCAGTGCCGGCATCGGTTGGGACATGGTCCCCGGCTACTGGCTGGGTGAGATGGTCGGCGCCATCATCGGCGCGGCGCTCGTCCTGCTCTTCTACTGGGACCACTTCAAGGCGACCGAGGACAAGGTCCTGAAGCTGGCCGTGTTCTCCACCGTCCCGAACATCCCGAACTACACGCTGAACCTGATCTCGGAGATCATCGGCACCTTCGTGCTCGTCTTCGTGATCTTCGCCTTCGGCCAGCCGCACTCGCTGGCACCTGCCGGCCTCGGTGCACTTCCCGTGGCACTGCTCGTCCTGGTCATCGGCCTCTCGCTCGGCGGCACGACCGGGTACGCGATCAACCCCGCCCGTGACCTCGGCCCGCGCCTCGTCCACGCCTTCCTGCCCGTCCCCGACAAGGGCGACTCGCAGTGGTCGTATGCCTGGGTCCCGGTCGTGGGTCCGCTCATCGGCGGTGCGCTCGCGGCGATCGTGTACTACGTGTTCTTCACGCAGTACATCGTGAAGGCCATCCCCGCCTGACAGACGGCGTCGATTCGGCTGCACAGGGTCACACGCTGATTCGGTCGGGAACCCGCCTGCTGCCGGCCGCCTGACGGCGCCGCAGCAGGCGGCCCCGGGCGCTATCTCGGGAGACGCCATGAAGAAGCTCATCAACACCCCCGAGCACGCCGTCGACGAGGAACTCGCCGGGATGGTCGCCGCCCACGGCGACCTGATCAAGGTGATCGCGCCGAACGTCGTCGTTCGGAGGGACGCGCCTCGCCAGGGCAAGGTCGGGGTCATCAGCGGCGGTGGCTCCGGCCACGAGCCGATGCACGGCGGGTACGTCGGGCTGGGAATGCTCGATGCGGCCTGCCCGGGCGCGGTCTTCACCTCGCCCGTCCCGGACCAGATGCTCGAGGCCACCAAGGCCGTGAACGGTGGGGCCGGCGTGCTCCACATCGTCAAGAACTACACCGGCGACATCATGAACTTCGAGCTTGCCGCCGAGCTGGCACGGGCCGAGGGGATCGACGTCGCGTCCGTGGTCATCGCCGACGACGTCGCGGTGAAGGACTCGCTCTACACCGCGGGCCGCCGCGGCGTGGGTGGCACGGTGCTCGCGGAGAAGATCGTCGGCGCCGCCGCCGAGGCGGGGGCCGACCTGAAGGCCGTGACCGCGCTGTGCCAGAAGGTCCAGGACAACGTGCGCTCGATGGGCATGGCGCTCACCAGCTGCACGGTGCCCGCGGCAGGGAAGCCGACCTTCGAGCTCGGCGACGACGAGATGGAGATCGGGATCGGCATCCATGGCGAGCCGGGGCGCACCCGGATGAAGCTCGCCACGGCGGACGAGATCACCGAGATGCTCGCCACGCCCATTCTCGACGACCTTCCCTTCAAGAGCGGCGACTCGGTGCTGGCGTTCGTCAACGGCATGGGCGGCACGCCGCTCATGGAGCTGTACATCGTCTTCAACAAGCTCGCGCAGATCCTCAAGGGCCGGGGCGTCGGCATCGGTCGCAGCTTCGTCGGCAACTGGATCACCTCGCTCGAGATGGCCGGCTGCTCGATCACCCTGCTGCGGCTCGACGACGAGCTCACCCGCCTGTGGGACGCGCCGGTGAAGACCCCGGCGCTGCGCTGGGGCATCTGACGGAATCCGTGGCTCGAGCGATGCCATTGCACGAACGGGAAGGTGGGACGTGCGGATGAACGGGGCGGCAGCCATCTCCTACGACGACGTCGTGGCGTGGATCACCGCGTTCGCCGCATCCGTACGGGACCAGAAGGACTACCTCACCGCTCTCGACTCCGCGATCGGTGACGCCGACCATGGGATCAACATGGATCGCGGCTTCCAGGCCGTGATCGCCAAGCTGCCCGGTCTGCCCAACCGCGACATCGGGGCGGCGCTCAAGTCGGTGGGGATGACACTGGTCTCCACCGTCGGCGGTGCCAGCGGCCCGCTGTACGGGACCTTCTTCCTGCAGCTGGGTGCGGCCACGGCCGGCCACGAGGCCATCGGCCTCGACGAGCTGGTCGCGGGGCTCGATGCCGGGATCGCCGGGATCCAGCGGCTGGGCAAGGCCGACCTCGGCGACAAGACCATGCTCGACACGCTCCTGCCCGCGCGCGACGCGCTCCGGGAAGCCGCCGCCTCCGGCGCCTCCCTGGGCGATGCGCTCGCCCGCACCGTGGGCGCGGCCGAGCAGGGAATGCTCGCCACCACGCCGCTCGTCGCCCGCAAGGGACGCGCGAGCTACCTCGGAGAACGCAGCGCCGGACACCAGGATCCCGGCGCGACCTCGTCCTACCTGTTGCTGAAAGCGGCCGCCGATGCGTGGTCGGGAGCGGCCGCAGCCAGCTGAGGCCAGTGGCCGGCACTTGGACCGGCCCGGAGTCAGATGAGCCGGGAGGCATCCATGGCGAAATACGTCGGCGCCCTCGACCAGGGCACGACCAGCACCCGCTTCATGATCTTCGACCATGCCGGCGCGGTGGTGGGCATCGATCAGAAGGAGCACGAGCAGATCTACCCGAAGCCGGGATGGGTCGAGCACGATCCGATGGAGATCTGGACGCGCAGCGTCGAGGTCATCCGCGGAGCCCTCGCCAAGGCCGGCATCACCGCCGCCGACCTGGCGGCCGTCGGTGTGACGAACCAGCGCGAGACCACCGTGGTCTGGGATCGCCGCACCGGGAAGCCCGTCCACAACGCGATCGTCTGGCAGGACACCCGCACCGCGGACATCTGCAACGCGTTCGCCAAGGACGGTGGCCAGGACCGCTTCCGCGCCAAGGTCGGCCTGCCGCTGGCCACCTACTTCTCGGGCCCCAAGGTGAAGTGGATCCTCGAGAACGTCGAGGGCGCACGCGCCAAGGCCGAGGCCGGTGACCTGCTCTTCGGCAACATCGACACCTGGTGCATCTGGAACCTGACCGGCGGCGTCGACGGTGGCGTGCACGTCACCGACGTCTCCAACGCGAGCCGGACCATGCTCATGAACCTCGAGACCCTCGACTGGGATCCCGAGATCCTGCGGCTCATGGGCATCCCGCGCTCCATGCTGCCGGCCATCAAGCCGTCCAGCGAGGTGTACGGCAAGGCCACCGGCGACCTGGCCGGCGTGCCGGTCTCGGGTGACCTGGGCGACCAGCAGGCGGCCCTCTTCGGCCAGACGTGCTTCTCCGCCGGCGAGGCGAAGAACACCTACGGCACGGGCTGCTTCATGCTCCTGAACACGGGCACCAAGCCGGTCCCGTCCAAGAGCGGCCTGCTGACCACCCTCGGCTACAAGATCGGGAACCAGCCCGCGGTTTACTGCCTCGAGGGCTCGATCGCGATCACCGGTGCGCTCGTGCAGTGGCTGCGCGACAACATCGGGATGATCAAGACCTCCCCCGAGATCGAGGAGCTCGCGAAGACCGTCGACGACAACGGCGGCGTGTACTTCGTGCCGGCCTTCTCGGGCCTCTTCGCGCCGTACTGGAAGAACGACGCGCGGGGCGTCATCGCCGGTCTGACCCGCTACGTGAACAAGGGTCACATCGCGCGTGCCGTCCTGGAGGCCACCGCCTGGCAGACCCGCGAGGTGCTCGATGCGATGAACGCCGATTCCGGCGTCTCGCTGACGGCCCTCAAGGTCGACGGCGGCATGGTGTTCAACGAGCTGCTGATGCAGTTCCAGTCCGATGTCCTCGCGGTCCCGGTCATCCGCCCGAAGGTGGCGGAGACCACGGCCCTCGGCGCCGCCTACGCGGCCGGCCTCGCGGTCGGCTTCTGGAACGCGGTCGAGGACCTGCGGGCCAACTGGCAGAAGGACAAGGAATGGCACCCGCAGATGGATCCGTCCACCCGCGAGGGCGAGTACAAGCTCTGGAAGAAGGCCGTCACGCGGACCTTCGACTGGGTCGAGAACCACTGATCGCGTGAGTTGACCGGCGCACCCGAGGGCCGGGCCGGAGAGCCAGCAATGAACGTCATCACCCGATCGCCAGCTCCGCACGTCGTGATCGTCGGCGGTGGTGGCACGGGCGGCGCGCTGGCCTGCGACCTGGCCCTTCGGGGCGTCCGGGTCACCCTCGTCGAGCGGGGCGAGATCACCTCGGGCACGACCGGGCGGCACCACGGGCTGCTGCACAGCGGCGCGCGGTATGCCGTCAACGACGCCGAGTCGGCGGTGGAGTGCATCGAGGAGAACATGCTCCTCCGCCGCGTGGCGCCCGGCTCGTTCGAGGAGAACGACGGGCTCTTCGTGGGGATCGACGACGAGGACATGGCCTACGGCGAGAAGCTCTTCGCCGCGTGCGGCGAGACCGGCATTCCCGCCCGGTGGCTCTCGCCGGCCGAGGCGCTCCGTCTCGAGCCGAACCTCAATCCCGCGCTGAAGGGCGCGATCCGCGTCCCGGACGCGACCTTCGACGCCATGCGGCTCCCGCTGCGGTGGTTCGCCACGGCGAAGGCGCACGGTGCCGTCATCCACCCCTTCTGCGAGGTGACCGCGTTCGCGCAGCACGACCGGTGCGTCACCGGCGTCCGCGGGCGCGACCACCGGACCGGGAAGGAGTTCGAGATCGGGGCGGACCTGGTGGTCAACGCCGGGGGCCCCTGGGGCGAGAAGATCGCCGCGATGGCGGGCGTGGATGTGCCCATCCAGCCCTCGCCGGGCGTCCTCCTGGCGCTTCGCGGCCGCCTCTGCAACATGGTCATCAACCGCATGCACAAGTCGGGCGACGGGGACATCGTGGTGCCGCAGCGTGCCCTGTCCGTGGTCGGCACGAGCTCCTGGGTGGTGGAGGACCCCGACGACCTCGGGGTGCCGGAGGACCACGTCCAGCGCATGTACGAGGAAGGCGCCAAGCTGATCCCCATGGTCCGCTCCGCGCCATTCCGGCAGGCCTGGTCCGCCGCGCGGCCGCTGATCGGTGCGCGCGGAGCCTCCACCGGCCGGGAGCTGAGCCGCACCTTCAAGTGCTTCGACCACAGGGAGCAGGACGGAGTCGAGGGCTTCGTCACCATCTCGGGCGGCAAGGGAACCACCGCGCGGGCCATGGCCGAGACGACCGCGAACGTCGTCTGCCAGAAGCTCGGCGTCGACGTGCCCTGCCGCACGCGCGACACCATCCTGCTGCCGCACACCGCCTACTACGCCGCGTGAGCCGATGAGCGAGACCGTCACCTTCCGCGTCCAGCGCTTCAAGCAGGGAGACCCGGCATCCCACTACGACACCTTCCAGGAGTCCACGGACCCGCGGACCACCGTCCTGGACGTCCTCACCCGGATCCGGCGCGTCGAGGATCCGACGCTGACGCTCCGGCACTCGTGCTTCCACGCCTCGTGCGGGACCTGCGGGATGAAGGTGAACGGGCGCGAGGTGCTGGCCTGCGTGACGAACGTGCGCGAGCTGGGCACCGACGAGGTCGTGGTGCAGCCGCTCGACAATGCCCCCCTGGTCAGCGACCTGGTCGTCGACATGGGGCCCTTCTACGCTCGCTTCAACGCGATCGACCGGCCCCTCGTCCGCGAGAGCGAGCTGGTGCCGGGATCGCATCCCGCGGAGGGCATCCCGCACGCGGAGCGCTACGAGGACTGCATCGAGTGCGGCATCTGCCTGTCGGCCTGCCCGATCGCCGCGACCGATCCCGAGTACCTCGGCCCCGCGGCGCTCGCGGCCGCGGACCGGCTGCGCGAGGAGCCGCGTGGCCAGCAGGTGCCGCCGGCGCTGCGGCTGGCGGACGACCCGCACGGCGCCTGGCGCTGCCACGTCGCCTTCGAGTGCAGCGAGGCGTGCCCGTCCAACGTGGATCCGGCCGGCCACATCATGTCGCTGCGGCGCTCGCTGACCGGGCGCCGCTGGCGCGCGCTGCGAGGCGAGCCGGTGGGGGCAGAGCGATGACCG
>JAJYGO010000410.1 GCA_021785115.1 Chloroflexota bacterium
TCGTCCTCGCTGCTCCGGACCCGCGCAATGTCGGCGGCGGAGAGGTCGAGGGGCGCGTCGCCCTGCCGTGAGCCGGCGGTGGCCGGGACGGGCGCCCCGTTCCCGAACCCGAGGGCCGCCCGCTGGTACTCGGACAGGCCTGCCGCGCCGTCGGCCCGCGCGCCGCCCGAGAAGACGGTGACGATGGCCACGCGCTGGCCGCGCTCCCGCAGGCGGGCCACCAGGCCCCCGCACGAGAGGGCCACGTCGTCCGGATGGGGCGCGATGAAGACGTGCGTCATGTCGGCGGAGGATATCGCGCCGGAGGCTCCCGGCACGGCCGGCCGACGCGGGTCACCGCGATGGCGCAGCGTCGGTGCCAACCGGCGGCGCCCCATCGGGCTGAGCTGCCTATCCGGGGAACCCGTGCCGGCCCACGAGGGGCACGAAGACGCAGGGATCGTAGGTGCGCTGCTCGATCCGCCGGCCGCTGCGCGTCACCACCGTCAGCGCCTGGTATTCCCGGGGCCCGATGGGGATCACCAGCCGCCCGTTCTCGGCCAGCTGCGCGACCAGGGGATCGGGGATCTCCGGGGCCGCCGCACCCACCACGATCCCGTCGTAGGGGGCGCCGTCGGGCCATCCCTCGGTGCCATCGCCGACCACGCACCGGACCCGGTCACCGAACCCGAGCGATCCGAGCCGTTCCTCGGCCAGCTCGGAGAGCCCGGCGTCGCGCTCGATCGAGATCACGTCCGCGCCGAGGTCGGCCAGGACCGCGGCCTGGTACCCGGAGCCCGTCCCCACGTCGAGCGTGCGCGGGCGCCGTGACGGGTCGGCACGGCGCAGCGCCGGGAGCTCGAGCAGCTCCGTCATGCGGGCCACGATGTACGGCTGGGAGATGGTCTGGCCGTGGCCGATGCCGAGCGCGCAGTCGTCGTAGGCATAGCGCACGAGCTCGGGCGGGACGAACCGTTCTCGCGGGACGCGGGCCATGGCGTCGAGGACGTCGGGGTCGCGCGGACCCGTGGCGCGAAGGTCGCGAACCATGGCCAGGCGGCGCGCCAGGAACGGATCCTCGTCCGTGGCGGGTGCACGGTCCGGGTCGGACCTCTCCGGACCTGCGGCCTCCTGGCCTGGGCCGTCCGCGCCGGGGCTGTCCGGGTCGGGCCCGCCCGGTGCGCCCGGTGCGTTGCCGTTGCCGCGATGCAGCCCGGCGGGAGTCATAGGACCGCGGCGGCCGCCCGCGCCACCGACCACGACCACCCGGCGACCGGTTCGCGCCTCGCGCAGACCGCGAGGATCGTCCCGGTCACCATGGGGATCAACTCGCCGACGGGCTCGCCGGTGGCGCGGACGCGGCGGGCGCGCTCGAGGGTGCCGACGACGGAGCGGGACTGGCGGCCTGGCTCGGTGCCGCGCTCGAGGCGGCCGCACCGCTGGCGGCGGGCGCAGCACTGGCGGGTGCACCGCTCGCTGCCGCGCCGCTGGCGGCGGGGGACGCGGAAACGGTCACGCTGGCGGCCGGGGTCGGCACCGGTGATGGCGTTGCCTTGGGGGTCAGCACGCCGCCCTTCCCCAGGAGCAGGGCATACGCGAAGAGGAGCACGAAGAGCCCGACCACGATCCCGACCCAGATCCGGGACACGGGATCGTCGATGAACGGGATCTCGCCCGTCCCCGGCGCGAGCACTGGGCCGGGGGCTCCGGCGGCCTCCCCGGCGCGCCCCTTCGCGCCGTTCGCACGCTTCGGTCCGCCGCCCTTGGGTGCGGCTCCCTTCGCCCCTGTGCCCCTGGACTCGGCCTGGCCCTTCGGCCCGGCGGCCCGGCCCGGGACGCCTTCGGCCGTCTCGGCCTGCTCGGGCGTCGCCTCCGTCTCTTCGGGAGTGAGCGGTTCCTCGGCGGACGTCTCCTCGGGCGGCAACCCCTCCGGCGCCTCGGGCTGCTCGGGGTTCGGTCGTGGCTCGGTCATGCCGGTGTCGTGCTCCTCGTGGTCGCGCTCGGGAGATGGGCCGGCTCGTCCGATGACGGCGCGGCGACGGATCGCGGGCAGGTGGCGCAGTTCGTACCGCGGGGATTATCGCCGAGCAGGCGTGCAGCGCGCACGTCACGCGTCGCGCACGGCCGGCAGCAGGATCCCCAGCCCACCGGCCACGGCGGTGAGCAGGCCGAATGCCAGGAAGACGCCGGAGGCACCCACATACTGCGCCAGGATCCCGCTCAGCGCGATCGCCAGGGTCATCGGCCCCAGCACCATGCTGGACCGGATCCCCACCACGCGGCCCATCATGTCCTGCGGGGTCCGCTCGGCGAACAGCGTCTGGGTCGGGATGATGAAGACCATGTTGGCGATCCCGGCCAGCAGCGTCAGGGTCAGCGCCGCGATCTCGTGGCCGGTGACGCCGAGGAGCGCGGTCGACAGACCGAGGAGCACGTACCCCCCGATGACCAGGGGGCCCTTGCGCAAGCGCGCTCCCACCGCGCCGACCGCGAACCCGCCCGCCAGGTTGCCGATCCCGAGCGCGAGGTCGAGCGCCGCGTAGCTCTGCGGGTAGGGGATCGGGGACCCCTGGAGCACGTCCCGCGCATAGACCACGGGCAGCGCAACGAGCGCCCCGACGGCCAGCTGCGCGAGCCCGCTGATCACGGTGTTCTGGAAGAGGGCCGGCTCCGAACGGAGGAACTGCCAGCCGGCACGCAGCTCCGCCAGGTAGCGCCGCACGGTGCCGGCCACGACCGGCACGACCGACCGCACCACCGGGGGGATCGAGATGGAGAGGACCAGCCCCGCGCTCACCAGGTAGGAGGCCGCATCGAACCAGAAGGCGAGCGCGAGGGCGCTCCCGACGAAGGCCACGAAGAGGCCGGCGATCGGGTAGCCGACGACATCGGCGATCGTCTCGGCGGTCCACATGGCGCCGTTGGCCGGGGTGAGGTCCTCGGTGGCGACGATCCGCGGGATGACCGCGGTCCGCGCCGGGCGGAAGAAGATGCTGACCGTGGTGACGGCGAACACGACGGGATAGGCGAGGAGGACGTTGGTCTCCGCGGCGACGGGCACCAGCAGGACGAGCCCGGCCCGCAGCACGTCGCTGACCACCATCACGTGCTTCTGGTTCCAGCGATCGACGAACGTCCCGGCGAAGGGCCCGAAGACCAGGTTCGGCAGGGTCGCCGCGAGGAAGGTCAGGCCGACGTCGAGGGCGGAGCCGGTGATCGAGAGGACCAGGACGCCGAGCGCAACCTGGTTGAGCCGGTCCCCGAGGAGGCTGATGGTCTGCCCGATCCACAGCGTCGAGAACCGGGCATCGAGCGCCAGCCGGACGTATGGGTGCCGGGCCAGGCGAGCGCGGACCCCGGGGCGGGGGAGCGGCAGGGCCACCGGGACCGAGCCGGCCCCGGGCAGGGCGCCGTGCAGTCCCCCGACGGCGGCGAGCGGGCTCGGCGCGAGCGCGGATTCGCCTGCGGATCGGCCGGGGACGAGGTCCATGCCCGCGCCTGCACCGCCCAGGAGCACCGGTCGCCGGAGCGCGGCCGTCTCCCCGATCCCGGCGCGCGGCGCGATCTCGGGACTGCGCCTCGGGCGGCTGCGGGCAGGAGCGGATGGGACCAGGAACGGCGAGGGCGCCTGTTCGGGGGCCGGTCGCTGCCACGCTCGGGCGCCCGCGGGCTCTCCGGCCCCGATCAGCGCCGCATCGGCCAGCCCGGCCGCCGTCGCCGCGCCCTCCGCCTCCTCTGGCTCCCGCGCGACGCTGGCGCCGGGTGCCCTGACCAGGGTGGCGAAGACATACCAGCCGAGCCCGGCCGCCACGAACGCATCGCCGATGCTGGCCACGTTCGTGAGCACCGGCAGTGGCACCGGGATCAGGTCACCGAAGGGGCCGCCGTGCAGCAGGAACGAAAGCCCGAGGTCCTCCGGCATCAACCGGTGGAACGCGACCGTGAGGTCGCCCTGCGTCATGCCCACGAGCTGGAGCGCCGGGGGCCAGACCGGCATCCACCCGCCGTTGAGCACGATCGCCAGCCCGTTGGTTGCCACGCCGGCGGCGGCCACGACGAGGCCCGGCTGCCCGCGGTTCGCCCAGAGGACCACGGCGATCGTCCCGAAGGCGAGCGCGTAGAGCGGGAGCCGCAGGTCGCCGGCCGGCGCGAACCCGTAGCGGATCGCCGCCTCCGTGCCGTAGCGAACCACCACCGCGACGAAGAGCACGGCCCCCCAGCGGAAGCGGATCCGGGTGAGGTTCTCGAGACGGCCGCCCGCCAGGAGCCCGAGGACGAGCGCGACGACGACCGTGGCGAGCATCGGTCAGGCGGTCACGCGGCGATGCCTGCCCGCACGCGGTCGCCCGGGGCGAGTGGCGCGGGCGCCCTCAGCGCGCATCGGCGGCCGGCTGCTCTCCTGCCTGGGGGCCGCCGCGCGCGCGACCGGCGAGCCGGGCCACGAGGGAGACCGGCGTGCCGCGCAGGGCGGGCTTGCCCGGGTCGGGCACGCCGGCCACCCACTCGGTCCGCGCGAAGGCGTCCAGGACCACGGGGTCGAACTGGATCCCGGCGTACTTCCGGAGCTCCGCCAGCGCCTGCTCCCGGGACAGCGGCCGCATCCGGTAGGGCCGCTTGGCGGTCATCGCCTCGAACGCGTCGGCCACGTGCAGGATCCGAGCGAGCCTGGGGATCCCCTCCCCGACGAGATGGTCCGGGTAGCCGGAGCCGTTGTACCACTCGTGGTGATGTCGGATGATCGGCAGCTCCGGGGCCAGGCGCGCGACCGGCTTGATGATCTCCTCGCCGAGCACCGGGTGCGCGTTCATGATGATGCGCTCCTCCCGGGTCAGCTTGTCCTGCTTCAGCAGCACGTCGTCACGGACGCCGATCTTGCCGATGTCGTGCAGGAGGCCGCCCCACTCGAGTGCCTCCATCTCGGCCGCGTTGCAGCGCATCACCCGGCCGATGTCGACCGCGATCCGCTGGACGTTCTCAGAGTGCTTGGCGGTGAAGGGGTCGCGCGCATCCACGGCGGACGCGAGCGCGCGCACGGTCTGGGTGAACATGTCCCGGATCTGGACGGTGGCCTGGTAGGCGGCCCGGTTGGCGTACAGGGGCAGCGCGAAGAGGGGCACCGCCCACCACGCAACCGACCACACCACCGCGATCAGCCACGCGAGCGGCGTCATTCCGAGGAGGTTCCCGCTGATGAGGCGAAGATCCCCAGAAAGGGCGGCGCTCAACGATCCTTGATCTCGGATCACGACAACCAGAGCCGCGAGAGTGGCGTTCGCGATGAAATAGACGATCCCGGCCAGTGCCACGCCCGCGAGGGAAACCCAGCTTGCCTCGAACCGATCCCCTGCGACCACCTGGAACACGACGGCGGCAAGCACTGCAGGAACGGCGCTTTCGGCGTGGTTGTAGAGCGTGCCATACCACGGCACGCCTCCGCGGAGTTCGCGCCATTCGGTGATGCCAAGCGCCGCAACAACGGCTGCTGCTGCCGGCCCGCCAACCGCCGAGGCTGCGAGGATCGGGGCAATCGCGACGCTCACGACGGTCCCGCGCGGCATCTTGACCGGGAATGCTTGCGCAATCAGGGTGAGCGCTGTCCAGTACGCGACGCCACCCCAGCCTCCCAGATCGTCTGGGAGCCTCGCATACACGACCGAGCCGAGCACAACAATGATGGCCGTCGTGATGACGGCCATCAATAGCAGCTTCAGCGATCTAGACAAGCAGCCAGGCTCTCGTTGGTAATGGCACCCTGAGCCTAAGGTCAGGCCCGGAGGCCGTTCGTCGGGTTGGCCCTAGAACGGGCGGACGCCAGCGCCTCCTCCAATGATGATTGCGAGCAGTGTCAAGAGAGCCACTGCGCGCGCAGCTGACTGACGCATCTGCGACGCCTCGCCGGACTAGAGGGTTTGGGCTACGCCGATGAGTGTTACCGAGGACTGCCTACCAGGACTTGATCGTCATCAAAGCCACCCACGCTCGTGTGGCGGCTCCCGTGTCCCCCCAAGACACGAAAACCGACCTGACGTTGCCGTCGGTCGGGTGCACTACTCGCTCAGCTCCACCCAGAGTGCCCAATTCAGGTGGAGCGTCTGCGCGTCCGAGCGTCTTGACATTGCCTCCCAGTACGGAAGTACTACGAGGCTCCCGGACTATAGGAGTCGGCGCGCGGGCGGGTCAATACGCAGGAATGCCTATTGCGGCCGTAAGGCGCCACTTTCGCGCCCGGTCATGATCTCGTCGAAGGTTGGCGGCTCCACACCGTACTCACTGCGCTGGTAGTCGGCGTAGTGGCCGTATTGCTCGGCCGCGGCCGACCGGGCACCGAGCGTCCCGTACAGCCAGATCAGTTCGCGTTCCAGGTGCTCCGCGCTTGCATCGACCCGCAGGACTTCGACTGCGAGGTCCGCCGCGTCCAGCATTCGCCCCTCGCGGATCAGCCGGCCGACCAGCGTCTCCGCCAGGTGCAGGTACTGCCCGTGGAGGAGGTCACGCCATGACGTCGCCCACTCCTCGTACTCGAACTCAGGCGCAAACCGACCGTGATACACGGCCAGTGCCGCCCGGCTCTCCGAGAGATCGTCCGGCGCCGTCAGGGCCCGACTGGCCCGTTGATGGAACGCAGAGCTCTCGGCGGAGACGAGCTCGCGGTCCAGCCACAGCAGATCGCCCTCGAAGTGCACGTACTGGGCCGAGTAGTCGTCGTCATAGCCGGGCTCGATGTCCCTCCGAAGGAAGTACAGGGTCTGGTGCAGACTGTTCAGGGCTGCCTCGGGATCCACCTCGGGCCAGAGCCCGTCGAGCACCTGGTCGCGGGTCGCCAGGTGACCCATGCGACTCAACAGGAAGCAGAGCAGCCCTGCCGCCCGGCGACGGATCGACGAGATGTCGACCCTGCGTGCGCCGACCTCGAACGAAGTCTGGCCCAGGTCGTGCACGATCAGGACCGGGCTGCGCCGACGCGCCAGCCCACGCCCGATGTCCGAGCCCTTCAGGCCCCGGATCCGGCCCTTGGAAAGGGTGCGCAGCAGCTTCACGTCGGACAGCTCGCCGAACTCGTCCAGCAGGCGGGCGGCCTGGAACGACGCGGGATCCGCAGGATCACCGACCACCTGCCGCAGTAGTGGCAGCCAGCGTTGCGGCCATGCCGCGATGTTCCCGCGCAGAGTCGGCGGGATCGGGTCGATGCGGTGCAGGTTCCGGGCGATCGCCTCCGCAGCGGAAAGCAGCTCCATGACGGTGGCGTGCGAGATCGCCTCAGACGCCTCGTTCGGCCGACCGGAGGCGAGAGCGCCGCTCAGCCGAAAGCGTCCTTCAAGGAGGCGCGCGCCTTGGCGCTCGGCGATTTGCCGGCCCTGCTCAATCCTCTCGGCCGCTCTCTGGTAGTCCCTGCGTGCCAGCTCAACCAATCCGCGGAGATCGAGCCAATGACCCCATGTGGAGGTCATGGGGGCCTGCCAGTCTGTGTGTCGCTCGCCCATGCCGCGGGCCGCTTCGTCGTAGTGCCCCCCGGCAAGATCTTGTCGGGCCCGGGCCACCATGGCCACATACCGGCACTGATCGGTGTTGGCTGCAGGATGAGCCAATCCCCGTTGCAGCAGTTCGCGCGCTCTCTGTGACTCGCCGAGAATCGGAAGCAGGCCGGCGGACTCCAGCCACTGTTCCGCTGCGCCCATGGTTGTTCCGTCGATGGCGTGCGCGATCTCGGCCCGACCGGCTTCGATTTCGCCCTGTTCGAGGTACGCCCGCGCTAGGGCAAAGTGGATACCGTACGTCTCCTCAGGCGTGCCAGGCGCTTGGCTGAAGGCGTCGAGGGCACGGTTCCCCTCGACGATGGTATCCCGATACGCACCGAGTTCGAGCTGTGTGAACGCCAGGTTGTAGTGGCTGATCCCGGCGTAGAAGGGAAGCGATGCTTCCTCGTGGGCTCTTGCCAGGCTTGCCAGAACAGGCACCGCGTCGGCAAGGCGCATGTCGGTGGTGGTGCCTCTGGTGACGAGGATCCCGCGTGCAATTGCGCGGAGATCCTCCGGCACCTCTGGATCGGTGGCGATCTCATCGACGGCAGGCTGCTCGCTGTGCACTTGGCCGAGCCACCAGAGTCCATGCACTCGCGCGAGCACGACGAGGGCGCGGGTCGTGGCGTCCAGCCTCGCGAGGTCGAAGCGATCGAGGCGCGCGAGGCCCTCCTCCACGCGACCCGAGTAGATGTCCTCGCGCGCGAGGATGACCGCGATCCGCGCGTCCTCGTCCGACGCGTGCAGGGTGCGAATGAGTGCGGCGCCGTCTCCCCACTGGCCCGTCCCGAGCACCTTGACGGCGTTGGCCACCAGGACCCGGAGCGCGTCTTCCTCGTGGCCTGCCTTGATGTAGTGGCGGCACGAGACCAGCCAGTCCGACGCCTCCGCCGTGCGTGCCACGCGGAGGTGCATGCCCCGCAGCTCCTCCGGCGTCACCAGGTACCCGAGCCGCCGCTCCAGGAACTCCCGCATGAGCGGGTGGTACCCGCGGCCGCTCGTCAGCGCCGAGTGCCGGGACATCAGCCCCGCCTGCTGGCCCACGAGCGCCCACGCCTCGACATCGGCGGGCGTCGGCGGCGGATCGTCCGCCGCGAAGATGGCCTGTGCCAGCTCGGGTCGGATGTCATCGAGGATGGAGGTGCAGGTGAGGAAGCGCTGGACCTCGGGCGTGAGATCGCCCATCACCTCTTCGGCGAGGTAGTCGTACAGGGGGCCCTCCGCGCCGCTGATGGCGTGCACGAAGGCCCGCACGTCCCGCTGGGACCGGCCGCGGATGGACGAGTGCAGCAACTGGAGGCTGGCCGCCCAGCCCTCGGTGCGCTCCTCGACCTGGCGCAGGACCTCCGATTCCAGGGGCAGATGGTAGACATCCCGGAACAGGCGTTCGGTTTCGTCCGTCGAGAATCGCAGGTCATCCGCGCCCAGGTGGGCAGCCTCGCCACGCGCGACCAGTCGCCCGATGGGCAGCCGCACCGGGCGGCGGGAGAGCAGCACGAAGGTCATGCGGTCCGGCGCCTCGGCGAGCAGCCTGGTCACCAGCGCGCGCGCCCGGGGGTCCTCGTCGACGACGTGGTAGTCATCCAGGATCAGGACCGTCGACCGGTCCGCCAGGGCATTGAGCTCGGCGATGAGCGTGGCCACGACGAGCTCCGTCGACGGGCGTGATGCGAGCATGTCCCCGAGCAGTGCCAGCGTCCGCGTGCCGAAGGAGGGGACGGCCTCCCGACCGGCCGCGACCACGTAGTTCAGGAACGAGATCGGATCGCGATCACCGGAGTCCAGCCGATACCAGAGGCACCGCACGGGCGAGCGGCGGGTGAAGTCCGAGAGGAGCGTGGTCTTCCCGAAGCCGGTCTCGGCCACGACCGTGATGCACCGGCGGTGGACATGGCGCTCGAGCCAGTCCAGCAGCCGGTCCCGGGACAGCGTCGCCTCGTGAAGCGGGGGCGGCGTGACCTTGGCACGGGAGATGGGGTATTGGTCCACGGTCCGCTGGGCGGTCAGCGGCGTGGCTTCGCAGCGGACTCCGGGGCCCATCGCGACCGGCACTCCCCACGACCCCAGGGCGGGCTCCACGTCTGCCGGGAACCCGCGACCGGTGGCGGTGATCGAGCCGGACACCGGCTCACGGAGGGCTTGTCGTCTGGGCATGCCGGCCAGTCTGAGGACGGATCCTCAGCTGCGGCTTAGCTGCGCACCCCCTGCCACGCGCACGTCGACGCGATCACCCCTCGTATTCGAAGTGGATCTTGAGCTGCACCCGGTACTCCTTGATCTGGCCGTCCTCCACGAGTGCGGTCGACTGGACGACCTCCACCATCCGGATGTTCCGGACGGTCCTCGCCGCGGTCGCCACCGCCTGCCGGGCCGCGTCGCTCCACGACCTCGGCGAGGTACCCACCATCTCTCGGACGATCAACACACCCACCCCTGCGGCCTCCGCGTGGCACATGAGGATCGACTCGTCGCCGTGCGACGTACACGGACATGGTGGGGGCCGGCTGCAAGAGCCGGCCCCTTCGGTCGCGGGTTGCGCCCGGGGATTGCCCACCGGGCATCGGCGATCAGGCCGTGGTGCCGGCCGCCGCGCGAACCTTGTCGAAGCAGGAGCTGCAGTAGACGGGCCGGTCGTTGCGCGGGGCGAAGGGGACGATCGCTTGCCCACCGCACATCGCGCAGATCGCGGCGTGGTACTCCCGCGGCCCCCCCGCCGCCCGTGCGTTGCGAGCCGTCTGCCTGCAGCTTGGACACCGCTGCGGGTCGTTCTGCAGACCCTTGGCGGCGAAGAATGCCTGCTCGCCCGCGGAGAAGACGAACTCGACCCCGCAATCGCGACAGGTAAGGGTGCGATCCTGGTACACCTGCTGTGCTGGCCCTCCTCCACGGGTGACGCGCGGACGCGATGAGCCCCAGCCACGGCCGTTCGTCGTGACAGGTGGGGGGCGCGCACCCGGCAGGAGCGACAGCCTGTCGCTCGGAACGGCGCGAATATACGCGCCGTGTCAACGGGGTGGCAACGGGATGCGGACCCTGCGACGGCCCGAACCTGCGATATCCGCACGTTGCAGCGCCGAAAATACGAGAGCGGCACGCCGGACAGCGGCACGCCGGACGGCTGCCGCGCGGATCCGGACGGCTGCCGCGCGGATCACGCGTAGTCGGCCGCGTACCGCTCGGAATCCGCGTACGAGACGAACCTGGTCTGCCGCTTTCGGAACCAGAGCTTCACCTCCCCGGTGGGACCGTTGCGGTGCTTGGCCAGCTTGAGGTTCACCACTTCGCCGTCCCCTTCGCCGTCATCACCCGCACGCTCCTTCTCGCGCCAGAGGAAGAGGACCAGGTCCGCGTCCTGCTCGATGGAACCGGACTCCCGCAGGTCCGACAGGCGCGGCTCCTTGGATTCGCGCATCTCCGGCTGACGAGAGAGCTGTGAGAGCGCCACCACCGGCACCTGCAGCTCGCGCGCCAGCGCCTTGAGCCCGCGCGAGATCTCGGAGACCTCCTGGACACGGTTGGCGTCCCGGCTCGTGACGCTGGACTGCATGAGCTGCAGGTAGTCGACGACGACCAGGTCCAGCCCGGCCTCCGCCTGCAGCCGACGGGCCTTGGTGCGCAGTTCCATGGTGCTGATGTTGGGCGTGTCGTCGATGTAGACGGCGGCCTCCGCGAGCGCGTTCATGGCCGGGGCCAGCCGCGTGAAGTCCATCTCCTCGAGGAAGCCGGTGCGGAGCCGCTGCGAATCGATGTTGGCCACCGAGCTCAGCAGGCGGAGCACCAGCTGCTCCTTGCTCATCTCCAGGCTGAAGATCCCCACCGTCCGGCCATCCCGCACGGCGGCGTGCTCGGCGATGTTGAGCGCCAGGCTCGTCTTGCCGATGGATGGCCGGGCGGCGACGATGATGAGGTCGGAGCGCTGCAGGCCGGTGGTGAGCGCATCCAGGTCCGCGAACCCGGTCCGGACGCCGCTGATCTCACCCTTGTGCTGGTGCAGGTAGTCCAGCCGGTCGTACGCGCTGTGCAGCAGTTGTCGCAGTGGGCTGAATCCGGCCTGGACCCGACGCTGGCTCACGCCGAAGAGCTCGCTCTCGGCCCGGTCGATCGCCTCCGAGACCTCCGCCGTCTCTTCGTAGCCGATCCCGGCGATGCGCCCCGCGGCCGAGATGAGATTGCGCAGGACCGCCTTGCGCTCGACGATCCGCGCGTAGTAGCCGGCGTTGACGGCGGTGGGCGTGAGGTTGATCAGGCTCGTCAGGTACGCCGCGCCACCGATCGACTCGAGTGCACCCTTGCGCTCCAGCACCTCCGAGACCGTCACCACGTCCACCGGTTCGCGGCGCTCGTAGAGCTCGATGATGGCCGAGTAGATCTCGCCGTGATGGGCCCGGTAGAAGTCCTCGGCGCGGAGGACGTCGGCGACCTCCACGACCGCGTCCCGGTCGATGAGGAGGGAGCCGAGCACGGACTGTTCGGCCTCGATGGATTGCGGCGGCAGGCGGTCGATGGACACGGCAACTCCGGGACGTTCTCGTGATCGGCGCGGCCGATTGTCCGCCTCCGGACCCGGCGGGGAATCAACGAAGGCGACCGACTGCGCCGGCGCGTATCCCCGTGTTGAGGCGACGTGTGGACGACCGGTGTGGACGTTGTGGACGGATCCGTCCCCGGGCCCCACGTCAGTCCAGCCGGCGGATGACCCCGATGAGCTTGCCCTGGATCCGCACGTCCTCGTAGAACTGCGGCGCGTACCGCTCGTTGGCCGGCTGCAGCCGGATCCGACCGGTCTCCCGGTAGAACTGCTTGAGGGTGACCGAGTTCTCCTCCACCTGGGCGACCACGATGTCCCCGTCCCGTGCCGTCTGCTGGGGCCGGATGACCACGAAGTCCCCGTCCTGGATGTGCGCCCCGATCATGGAGTCACCCCGTACGCGGAGGACATAGGCATCCCCGCTGGGCGCCAGCATGTCCGGCACGGCGAGGGTCTCGCCGACGTCCTGGTACGCCTCGATGGGTCCGCCGGCGGCGATCTCGCCCACCACCGGCAGGAAGTGGCTGGTCTGCATGGGAACCTGCGGCACGAGCTCCGAGCTGAGCCTGGCGGCGAGCGCAGCCCTGGGCGTGAGGCGAAGGGCGCGCGACTGGGTGGCGCCGCGCTCCAGGTAGCCCTCCCGTTCCAGCACCGCGAGGTGGTGGTGCACCGCGGACGTGGAGGCGAGGTCCACGGCCTGCGCGATCTCGCGGACGGAAGGCGGGTATCCCCGGGCGCGCAGCGTCGCGGCGATGTACTCGATGATGCGCTGCTTGCGCAGCACGTCGTGTTTCGTCACCGGCGCCTCCTTGTGGCCACACGGTACAGAACACCTGTTCGAATGTCAAGCGAATGACCGCCCGGCCGTGCCGGCGTCGCCGGGTGCGCCCGCGGGGATGGTCAGCCCCGCGTCCTCGTGCGAGCGGGGGTGACCGGAACCATCGCCGCCTGTGCCAGGCACGGTGAGCGGCGCCCTCGTGCGAACGGCGGCGATCCGTGGCCGCCCGCGATCACGGGACCGGTATACTGCTCGTCCCGATGGCCCGCTCCCGACCCCGGCGCTCCAGTCTGGTGCGCACGCTCAACTACCTCGCGTTCCTGCCGCTCGCCTCGCGCGCCCCGGCCTACGGGCGCCTCGTGGTCGCGCTGCTCAGGGACGACCGGGTGCCGCTGGCGCGCAAGGCGATCCTGGGTCTGGCGGCCGGCTACGTGGCTTCGCCACTGGACCTGATCCCGGAGACGATCCCGGTCCTGGGAGCGATCGACGACGTGGTGGTGCTGGTGCTCGCGCTCGAGGCGTTCCTCGACGGCCTGCCGTCGGACGTCCTGGACGAGGCGCTGGCCGACCTCGAGATCGACCGGGAGGCATTCGAGCGCGATCGCGCGCAGGTCCGGCGCCTGATTCCCGGCCCCGTGCGGCGGGTCGCCGGCCGCATCCCGTCCGCGGCCCGGGCCGTGGGCACCGTTGCCAGGCGTGCCGGCATGGACCGGCGCGTGCGCGCCTGGCTCAGCATGGAGGACGCGTGAAGGTCATCCTGACCGCCGACGTCGACAAGCTCGGCAAGAGCGGCGAGCTCAAGGACGTCACCGAGGGGTACGCCCGAAACTACCTGATCCCGCGGAGCCTCGCGGTCCCCGCCGCCGGCGGTGCCTACCGCGCCTGGCAGCACGACATCGCCAGCCGCGAGGAGAAGCGCCGCCGCGAGCGCGAGGAGGCGGAGATCACCGGCAACCGCATCAACAGCACCACGCTCACGATGGGCGTCAAGGTGGGCGAGGGCGGCAAGCTCTACGGCTCGATCACCGCGAAGGAGATCGCGGACGCGCTGGGCCGGCGGGGCATCGTGGTCGATCGGCACAAGATCGAGCTCGACGAGCCGCTCAAGGCGCTGGGCACCTACAAGGTGGCCGTCAAGGTCTACGCGGGCATGACCCCCGAGGTGACGGTCGTCGTCGAGCCCAAGGGCTGACCGTCGAGGGCGCGGCGCCCGTCCGGCGCGCGCCCGCCTCGCGCCGCGGCCGCACGTCCCCTGCGACCGGCCCTGGGTCGGTCCACGGCCCGGCCACCGCGCCCGGTGACGACTTCCGGTCCCGGGCTCAGAACGCCACGAACCCGGTGGCGATCGCCCAGACCGCGTACGCGTTGATCGCGATCGACGCCGCCGCGGCGATGACGGCCGCCCGCGACATGCCGCCAGCGAAGATCCGT
>JAJYGO010000132.1 GCA_021785115.1 Chloroflexota bacterium
CACCGCAGCGGCGCCGCGCGATGCCGGGCCCTCGACACCGGTGTCGTGCCCCGGCGCGGGCATCACCGCTTCCGGCTCGGGCCGCCGGCGCTCCGCGAACGGAGACGCAGCGCCCGCCGCGGGCTCCTGCCTCGAACCGGCCTCGCCCTGCGGTCGCCCGCTGCGGCGGGCCATCTCGGCTCGAAGGAGCTCCGCGACCTCCGGCGGCACCTCGCTCCACGGCTCGGCGCCCCCGGCGGACGGGACTGCCGCCTCCGCGCGATCCTCGACGCGCGGCTCGCGCGCCGGCCGGTTCCGATCCGGGCGCTCGAACTGCGGCCTCGGGCCGCGCTCGCCGGTCCGCGCGGGCCGTGCGCCCGGCATCCCGCCGCGGCCGTAGCGTTCCCGCTCGATCGCCTGCTGGTAGGTGCCGCGAGGGCCACCTCGGCCGCCGCGTCCGCCCATCGGACGGCCTCCACGAGCGCCGCGCTGCCGCCGCTCCGTCAGCAGGTACTCGGGGATCTCGGGCTCCTCGAGCTCCTCCTCCTCGAACTCGTCGGATGCCCCGACCGGAGCCGTCGGCATCCCGAGCTGGCTGTCCCAGACCGACCCGAACGTCGAGTGCTGCGGCACGCGCGGGGCCTCGGGCTCCAGCGCCTCCTCGGCCTCGATCTCCTCGGGAGCCCGCGCCTCCACCGCCGCCTCCTGGCCGCGACCGCGTCCGCGGCCCCGACCGCCGCGCCGGCGCCGGCGGCGCCGGCCGCCTTCGCCCTGGGCCCCTTCCTCGCCGCCCGCTTCCTCGGTCGTCGCGACGCCCTCGAGCTCCTCTGCCTCCTCGGCGGCCTCGACGTCCTCCTCGATCGCGGGCGGCACCGCGACCCCCGCCTTGCTGAGCTTCTCCCCGGGCAGCACCATGAGCGGCGCGCCCGTCGCGGTGGCAGCCACCACCGGCGTGGCCGGGACCGCGGCAGGCGCGGCAGCGGGACGCTCCCGCCGCCGTTCCTCGCGCCCGTACTCCTCGCGGCGCTCGCGACCCTCGCCGCGGCCCTCGCCGCGACGGCCGCCCCGCCGGCGACGGGAGGCGCCCTCGGTCTCCTTCTCCGGGACCTGCGTCATCGAGAGGTCCTCTTCCTCGGCCGCGACACGCCGGCCGCTGCGCGAGGACCGCTCGACTCGGGCGATCTGGGTGATGTCGGTGAACACGTCCGCGACCTCGATGAGGTCCGAGCTCGTGTTGCCCCGGAAGCTGATGACCTCGACCCGGATCCCCGTCTGCTGGACGGCCCGGATCGCGGGCGCGAAATCGCCGTCGCCCGACACCACGACCGCGATGTCGAGGTTGCGGGAGGTCCGCATGAGGTCGACGACCAGCTCGATGTCGAGGTTTGCCTTGACCTTGCCGTCGCCGTACTTCCGGATGTCCTTGCTGACGACCTTGTATCCGTTCCGGTTGAGGAACGCGTGGAACTGGCGCTGGTTCTCGTTCTCCGGGTCGAGCCCCGTGTACGCGTAGGCTCGGACGAGGTCCCGCCCCGCGCTCGCCGCCTTCAGCAGGGTCACATAGTCGATGTCCACGCCTGCCGCCTTGGCGGCGTAGAAGATGTTCGCGACGTCGACGAAGACGGCGACGTTCTTGCTCACGCAAGTCTCCTGTTCAGTTCCGGCCAACCATCGGAGGCCGGGTGCCCGCCCGTCTCACGGCAACCGCGAGACGTCGGGAGTCGGTGCGTCGCACGCGAGCGAGCGACGCGATCATGCCGGGCTCGCGTCGGCCGGCGCGAGCATCCGGACCATGCGGGATTCGGCTTCGACGAAGCCGTGGTCGACCCAGCGTTCCCGCTCCACAGGGTCGCGCGGAGATACCCCCTCGACCGCGACGCAGCCCTTGTTCCGCGCCGACCGGAGCAGCTCCTCCAGGAGCGTCTCGCGGACCGCGGCGGGCGGCGACGACGGGTCGACGAGCAGCGCGTCCATCGTGCCGACCATCCCGCCGAGCGACACGCTCGGCCGCAGCGCCATCACGCCGACGCCCGCCACGCGGCGGCCCGACTCGGCGACGACGACGACGGCGTGCGGAAGATCGATCAGCTGCCGGAGCAGGTCGGCGGAGCGCGTGCCGGGCCGGCCGTCGTCCGGGCGCCGGGCCACGTCGTCGAGCATGCCCATGATGCGGTCGACGTCCGTGATCCGGGCTGTGCGGACCTGGTACTGCACGATGGCGAGCGATACCTCGAGGTGGACGTCCGGCGCCGACGGAAGAGGCCATCGGCACCGCTGCTCGGTCGCTTCGCTCCGGGCGCCGCACCGGCGCGATCGACCTTCGGCCGGTCACCGGGGCGCTCGGACTTGCAACTGGGACGCCGTCCCATATCATACGCTAACCCATCGACTGATGGCATCAGGGCCAGCAGTCGGTCGGTCGTCTCGAAGCGGGCCGGATGAGGAGCCGATCCCGCGGCACGAGGGGGTGCCGCGCTGCTGTTTCTCCCCTTCCGGCGCGCGGCGCGGCAGCCGTCCGATCGCGCGGTCCTGCGGCCCAGGCGTGGTCCATCACGGGAAGCGCAGCAGCTTTGAGGAGGAGCCTGCTCCATGCAATCCCGCACCATCACCGCGCTCGCCGCAGCCGTGGTTCTCACGGCCGGGGCGTGCAGCAGCTCGGCGACCACGGCGCCTGCCGGAGGGTCGTCCGCCCCCGCCGCGAGCACGGGCGCCGGCTCGTCGACCGCCGTGGGCGGCAAGTCCGTCACGATCGGCGTCGATCTCCCGCTCTCCGGTGGCGAGTTCGCGAACGGCGACCCGACCAAGAAGGGCATCGAGCTCGCCGTCAACCAGGCCAACCAGAAGGGCGGCGTCGCCGGCTACAAGATCGTCCTGAGCATCAAGGACGACGCCGTCAACGGCGTGCACAACCCGCAGCAGGGCGCCACCAACATCCAGGGGTTCGTGGCGGACCCCACCGTCATCGGCGTCGTCGGCCCGTTCAACTCGAACGTGGGCGCGGCGGAGATCCCGGTCTCCAACCGGGCCGGTCTCCTGCAGTGCAGCCCGGCCAACACGAACCCGGGCCTGACCAAGCCGCAGTACGGCGCCCTGTCGATCCGCAGCGCGTACCCGAACCGGATCAACTACATCCGCGTTGCGACGACGGACGACATCCAGGGCCTCGCAGGAGCGGAGTTCGCGTACAACGATCTGGGCAAGCGTCGGGCCTACGTCGTCGATGACACCGAGACGTACGGCAAGGGTCTCGCCGACGTGTTCGTGACGCAGTTCAAGGCGCTCGGCGGGACCGTCATCAAGCAGGACGGCGCGCCGAGCTCCACGACCGACTACACGCCGCTCCTGACGGCGGTCCAGGGCCAGAATCCCGACGTCGTCTACTTCGGCGGCGTCACCGCGACCGGCGGTGGCCTGCTGCGCAAGCAGATGGCGCAGGTGGGCATGGGCAACATCGCCTTCGGCGGCGGCGACGGTATCGTCGACGGCCCGGGCAACGTCCAGGGCTCGTTCATCAAGGTCGCGGGGTCCGCGGCAGCCAACTCGTTCGGCACGGTCGCCGCCACGCACGACATCCCGAACGCCAGCGCGTTCTCGGATGCGTACAAGGCGGCCTACGGCGCTGCGCCGGGCGCGTACAGCGCCTCGGCGTACGCCTGCACCCAGGTGATCCTGCAGTCGCTGCAGGCCGTGGCCGGCTCGGCGTCCGGGTCGGGACTGCGCGAGGCCGTGCGCGCCTACGCGACCGACTCGAGCCACTCCTTCACCACGCAGCTCGGCACGATCTCGTTCGACCAGAACGGCGACACGACCCAGCACATCATCTCGTTCTACAAGACCGACATGAGCGCGGCCGGCGGGGTGGGTGACTGGGTGTTCGTCCGGCAGCAGGACTTCGGTGGAGCCGGAAGCTCCGGAGCGTCGGCTGCGCCGGGGGCATCGTCGGCCCCCGCGGCGTCGGCGGCGGCATCACCGGCAGCCAGCCAGTAACGGGCACGGCTCGGGGCCGGGACGCGAGGCATCGCTCCCGGCCCCGAGCCGCTTCACGACACGCCCCCGGGCCACCCAGATCGGATGCCGCTGATGCAGATGCAACGCTCGATCCGACTTCCATCGCGCGTCCGACGCGGGCCGTACCAGCTCGTCGGCGCGGTCGCCATCTGCCTGGTCGCGGCATACATCCTGGTGGGCGCCCAGCAGTTCTCGAACTTCCTGACGGTCGGGGCGATCTACGCGCTGATCGCGCTCGGCTACACGATGGTCTACGGGATCATCGAGCTGATCAACTTCGCCCACGGCGACGTCTTCGGCATGGGAGCCTTCGTCGCCCTGTGGCTCCTGACCGTGGCCGGCTTCCACGGGGCGATCGACAACCCGCTCGTGCTCGCGGTCGTGCTCGTGGCCCTGTTCCTGCTGACGATGGGCATCATGGGACTCGTCGGCATGGTCATCGAGCGCGTCGCCTACCGGCCGCTGCGCAACGCCCCGCGGCTCGCGCCCCTCATCACGGCCATCGGCGTCTCGTTCATCCTCGAGAACATCATGCAGGCGTTCTTCGGGCCGTCGCCCGTCACCTCGCCGCAGATCTTCGACCTGAACGCGCGGTTCAACGTCGCCGGCGCCTCCATCGGCTACCTGAACGTGTTCATCGTGCTCGTGGCCGTCGCACTCATGATCGCCCTGCAGGTGTTCGTCGGCCGCACCCGGCTCGGGCGCGCGATGCGCTCGACGGCACAGGACCGTGAGGCGGCCCAGCTCATGGGCGTCAACATCGACCAGACGATCGCCATCACGTTCTTCATCGGCTCGGCGCTCGCCGGCGCGGGCGGCATCGTATGGGCCCTCTACTTCGGATACGCGCTGTTCAACCAGGGCTTCTACGCCGGGCTCTTCGCGTTCACCGCGGCCGTGCTCGGCGGCATCGGCAACACCACGGGTGCCGCGCTCGGCGGGTTCTTCATCGGCTTCCTGTACGTCGCGGCGGCGCAGTACGGCTACTTCCGCTGGTTCGAGGTGCTCGTCTTCGGCGTGCTCGTGCTGGTGCTGGTGTTCCGGCCCTCGGGCCTGCTCGGCCAGCAGCTGGGTGAGCGAGCGTGACGGGCGAGGCTCCCGCAGCGCCCGAGCGCGTCAGTCTGCTCGACAGGGTCCGGGCGGTCTCTGCATCCCACCGGTCGGTCTCGTCGATCGTCACGATGGCCATCGTGACCGCGGTGCTGCCGCTGGCCGCGCTCGTGCCCCCGTTCAGCAGCTTCAATCCGCAGTCGGTCTGGGTGAACAGCTTCGCCGACGCCGGCGTCTTCGTCCTGCTCGCGCTCGGCCTGAACATCGTGGTCGGCCTCGCGGGGCTGCTCGACCTGGGATACGCCGCGTTCTTCGCGATCGGCGCCTACACGTACGCGTACGGCGCGTCGCCGTTCTCGGGCAACGACTTCCCGTTCTGGATCATGCTGCTCGTGGGAGCCCTGGTGGCGGCCACGTTCGGGCTCCTGCTCGGCGCCCCGACGCTGCGGCTGCGCGGCGACTACCTGGCGATCGTCACCCTGGGGTTCGGCGAGATCGTGCCGACGGTCTTCCTGAACGCGGACAAGTACACGAAGGGGACGAACGGGATCAGCGGCGTGTACGCGCCCGGCCTGCTGAACCTCCACTTCCAGTCGACGAACCCGTGGCCGTTCTACCTGACGATGGCGGCGATCGTCACCGTGGCGATCATCGCGATCTTCCGGCTGCAGGACTCGCGCCTCGGCCGCGCGTGGATGGCGATCCGGGAGGACGAGCTCGCCGCTGCGAGCAACGGCGTCAACACGGTGTCCACCAAGCTGCTCGCGTTCGCGCTCGGCGCCTCCACGGCCGGACTCGGCGGGGTGTTCGTGGCTGCGAAGCTCTCGTTCGTCAGTCCGGACCAGTTCGGGTTCACGGTGTCGTTCACGGTCCTGGCCATGGTGGTCCTGGGGGGCATGGGCAACATCTGGGGCGTCGGCATCGGCGCGTTCATCGTGTTCATCATCCAGACGGTGATCCTGAAAGAGCTCAACGCCGCCCTCGCCGGCACGCCCCTCGCGTTCATCGACTTCCTGCAATACCAGTACCTCCTGTACGGGCTGGCGCTCGTGGCGATGATGCTGTTGCGACCCGAGGGGCTGTTCCCGAGCGCGCGGCGCCGCCGTGAGCTGCACGTCGCGGAGGAGACCGAGGGGGAGCCGGCGCCCGCCGGTGCGATGGGCGGGATCGAGCCATGAGCGCCGACCGCGGGAACACGAACGCGACGGGCGAAGCGGCGGTCACGGGCGGGGTCGCGGCGGAAGGGGGCGCGACGACGGCTGCGGCAGACGCGGCCGCGCCGGCGGGAAAGGCCGCGGCCGAGCCGAGGATCCTGCTCCGCGCAACCCGCGTGACGCGCCAGTTCGGCGGCCTCGTGGCGGTCCGCGAGATCGATTTCGACATCCCCGAGGGCGCGATCGTCAGCCTCATCGGCCCGAACGGTGCCGGCAAGACGACGTTCTTCAACGTGCTGGCCGGCGTCACCGAGCCGACGGCGGGTCGCGTCGACTTCGTCGGACGGCGGATGATCGCGCGGCCGGTTCGCGCGTGGCTCGAGCCCGTCATCTGGCTCCTTCCGTCGGTCATCGTGGGGCTCATCGCAGCCGGCCTGGACACGGTCGAGCGGTCGGGACGGCTGGCCTCGCTGGCCGCCATCGTGGCGCTCCTCGTGCTCATCGCCATGCTGCTGATGGCCTCCATCCGGTCCGACACGTACCGCAGGCTCCTCGACCGAATGGGCATCTTCCGCAGCGCGCGCCCGAACGACATGGTGAGGGCCGGACTGGGACGAACGTTCCAGAACATCCGCCTGTTCCAGAACATGACCGCGTCCGAGAACGTGCTGGTCGGCATGCACACGCGGCTGCGCTCGACCCCGCTCGACGCGCTGCTCTCGACGCCCCGGCAGCGAGCGGAAGAGGCCCGGTCGCGGGTGCGCGCGTCCGAACTCCTCGCGCTGGTCGGGCTGGAGGGTCGCGACGACACCGTCGCCCGAAACCTTCCCTACGGCGACCAGCGGCGCCTCGAGCTGGCGCGCGCGATCGCGAGCGAGCCGTCGCTGCTCCTGCTGGACGAGCCCACGGCGGGCATGAACCCGCGCGAGACGGCCGATCTGACAGCCCTCATCGCACGCCTGCGCCGGGACCTCGGCCTGACCATCCTCCTGATCGAGCACGACATGCGCGTGGTGATGGGGATCAGCGACCGGGTGACGGTGCTCGACCACGGCGAGCGCATCGCCGAGGGCACCCCGGACGAGGTCCGCCGCGACCCGCGGGTCATCGAAGCCTACCTGGGGGCACCCGCGGAATGATCGACAGCTTGGCGCAGACCGCGACGGCCCCGGGGCATCCGGATGCGGACGGCAAGCCGCTCCTCAGCCTGCAGGACATCCACACCTACTACGGGCACATCCATGCGCTCCAGGGCATCTCCCTCGAGGTGCACCGGCACGAGATCGTCACCCTCATCGGCGCGAACGGGGCCGGCAAGACCACGACGCTCAAGACGATCAGCGGCCTGCTGCACCCGCGCAGGGGCACGGTGACGTTCGACGGCGAGGACATCTCGCACACGGCCGCGTATCGCCTCGTCCGCGTCGGAATCGGGCAGGCGCCCGAGGGCCGTCGGATCTTCTCGCGGCTGACCGTCCTCGAGAACCTGCAGATGGGCGGGTTCACGCGACGCCCGGCCGAGATCGCGGAGGACGTCGAACACGTCTTCACGCTGTTCCCGCGGCTCAGGGAGCGCGCGCGCCAGAACGGCGGGACGCTCTCCGGCGGCGAGCAGCAGATGCTGGCGATCGGCCGGGCCCTGATGTGCCGTCCGCGCGTGCTCCTGCTCGACGAGCCGTCGCTCGGGCTGTCGCCGCTGCTCGTGCAGCAGATCTTCGGCATCATCCGCGAGATCAACGAGCAGGGCATGACGATCCTGCTGGTCGAGCAGAACGCGCTGCAGGCACTCTCGCTCGCGCACCGCGGCTACGTGCTGCAGACGGGCCGCGTCGTGCTCTCCGGCACGGCCGCAGAGCTGCGCCGGAACGAGACGGTCCGGAAGGCGTATCTCGGGGAGATCTGACCCGTCCGCCTGCGCCGCACGGCATGCGACGGCGCCTTCGCCGGGGTGGCCGCCCTGATGGTCACCGCCGGCCGCCGTCGACGGGGCCTGCAAGCGGGGCCCAGGGCCGCGCGCCGCGTAGAATCGCCGGGTCTCTCGCAGTCGCAGTGAGGCCGAGCGTATGCGTCCCGACGCGCCGGTCCCGCTCATGCGGGTCGGCGGCCCCGATCCCCGCGCATGGTTCTCGCTCGACCTCGTCGCGGCCGCACGGTGAGCCGACGCCCGGAAGGACCGGGCCGGACGCGACCGCACCCAGTCGAGGGCTCGCGCGGGCGTCGGACGCCGGCACGCCCACCGCTCGTCGGCTCCGGCCTCGCCGCGCTCCTCGCGGTCGTCCTGGCCTCGGCCTGCGGCGGCATGGCGTCGTCACGGGCCATCTCGGGTGAGCGGCCGCCGGTCCCCGCGGCATCGCTCGCCGAGCGGACGACCCGGCCTGGTGCGGGTGCGTCCGCCATGGTGGGTCCGGCATCCGGCGGGTGGACCGCGGGGACGATCGTGCAACCCGACGGGTTCCAGCTCGGTGCCGGGGAGACGCCGGTGTTCTGCTCCCCGTGCCACTCCGCGCTCGAGACGTCGCTCGCGTCGGTCGCGTACGGCGGCGGGATCTTCGTGGCCGTCGGGATCGCGTTCCCCGCTCCGCGCGCCGCCGCCTGGTACTCGCGGGACGGCGTCCGGTGGCAGCCGACGTCCGTGCCGGCGACCGCCGGGACGAGCCTCATGGACGGCGTCGCGTTCGGCCCCGGCGGGTTCGTCGCCGTCGGCGGCGCCGGATCCTCCGCCGCGGCGTGGTGGTCGGCTGACGGGCGAACGTGGGTCGAGGAACCCGTGCCGGCGGCAGCGGCTGGCGCGTCGGCCACGGCACGAGCCAAGGGCGCGGCGAGTGCGCCGGGTTCGACAGGGGCTCCGGGCGCGGCACACGCCCGGGGCGCGGCGCGGATGAACGCGGTGACCGCGTGGCGCGGAGGCTTCGTCGCGGGCGGGCAGGTGCGAACGACGTCCGGCGCCTCGATCGCTGAGTTCTGGACGTCGTCCGACGGCCGCTCGTGGACGGCGCACAGCGCGACCGGCTCGGGCGCGACGGGCTCGTACCTTGACGGCGGGAACGTCGTCGCGCTCGCCTCGACGACGTCCGGCCTCGTCGCCGTCGGCACCGTTTCGTCCCTCGACGGGGTGACCGGCACGAGCTGGACCTCGAGGGACGGTGGGGAGTGGATACAGGCGCAGGATGGCGGCCTCGCCAGCGACCGTCCCCTCGCGGTCGGCTCGGCCGGCGAACGCATCGTGGCCGTGGGAGACACCCCGGACCAATCCCGCGCAGCCGCGTGGTGGTCGATCGACGGGCGACGATGGACGCCGGCACGGGTCGCCGGCGACACGAACCACGGGCTGCGGATCGAGATGACCGGGCTCGCGAACGCCGGGACCGGGTTCCTGGCCGTCGGCCAGCGCGACTCGGCCGGGAATGGAGCGGCCGTCGCGTGGACGTCACCGGACGGGACGGCGTGGACGCGACTGGCAGATGACGTCAGCTTCGAGGGCGCGAAGATGACTGCGGTGGCCGCGGGCGCGGCCGGGATCGTCGCAGTCGGCGCGCTGGGCCTGCCGGACAACTGGGCGGCGGCGTCGTGGGAGATCAATCTGCCGTTGCCGTGAACCGGGCGCGTGAGGGGTCGCCTCGAGGGTGGTACGGCGCGCGTCGAGGGCGGTACGGCGCGCGTCGAGGACGGCGCAGGGCGCGTCGAGGACGGCGCAGGGCGCGTCGAGGACGGCGCAGGGCGCGCCTGGACGGCGGGACAGGAAGCGTCGGCACGGCTTCCGGAGACACCTGAAAGAGGCTCGACTCCGCGCGTTACGGGATGGCTTCGGGCGCTGGTGCAGCCTCGCGATGTCCCGCTCAGCGCCGCGAGGTTCCCATTGCCCGACCCCGCCGACACCCGCGGCCCCGACGCCGTTCCAGCCCAGCCGGTCGCGGTCACGCACGTCGGGGCGCGACAGTTCAGAGGGTTCGAGCCCCGCGAGGCCCGCCTGCCGGGCGGGGCCGACCACGACGTCGTGGACGCGTTCGAGCCCGTCCGCAGCTTCGTCGGGCATCCGTCCGGCGACCCGGCCCTCACCGATCTCGCCTCGTCGCTCGCGGCGTCGGACAGGGAGGCCAGCGACGATCTCGGGCCGCGCGTCGCGCGGCTCCACGTCGGCCGGACCCCGACGAGCCGCCGGCCGCTCGCCATCGCGATCGTCACGAGCGTGCTGGTCCTCGCAGCGATCGTCAAACCGTGGTCGTGGCTCTCCACGTCGGCTGCCGGTGCGCCCCCCGCGGCGTCGCTCGCCGCCCCCTCGGCCGTGGCGTCGCCTGGCGCCGTGTCCCGCGGTCCCCGGCGGCAGACCCTGGCCGGTGACGTGGCCTACGCGGGCGGTTCGACCGGATCGCAGCCCGGCCTGTCGACCGCAGGCATCGGCGGCGCGGACGGCCCGGCAGGAGCCGGCACGAGCGAGACGACCGGATCGTCGAGCTCGGCGCAGGCGGGTCCCCGACCAGGCCGACGGCGTCATCGCCGTCCCGCTCGTGGGGGGTCCGGCATGCGCGCCCACCTCGACGTCGGTTGACTGCCTGCCGCTCGCCGTGTGGCCGGCGGGACGGTACGTCCTGGAGACCACGAACGTGTCGGCGGGAACGATCGACGGCCGGATCGGCCTCGACGTGCAGCCGAAGGAGATGGTCCCCCAGCCAAGGGGAGCATGACGGGCCTCGCGGCTGCCGGCGGTGGCGCGCCCAGGCTAGGCCCGGGGCCGCTCCGCGGCCATCTCGGCCAGCCCCCAGACGACGACGACGAGCCCGACGGCCGCGAGCCAGAGCCCGAGCCCCTTGTCGGGCAGCGCGAGCAGCCCGTCGCCGAGCACCTGGACGAGCTTCAGCAGGAACCCGATCACCCCGACAGCGCCGACGATCGCGAAGGCCAGCGGCCGGTCGAGCCCGATCGGCTGGTCCCCCGCCGCGTACGGGAGCGTGATGAGCGCGAGCAGGCCGACCGCGGCCACGAACACCACGATCCCGAATCCGTCGAACGCGGTTGTCGATTCCGGTGGAAGACCGACGCCGGCGGTCTGCCCCCACGGGAAGAGGCAGCCGACGAGCGTGAGCACGGCGCCGACGCCGATGACGAGCCGGCCACGTCCGAGCCTTCGGCGGTTCACGGCTCCGTGTAGACCTCCGGCCGGAGCACGCCGACGAACGGCAGGTTCCGGTAGTACTCGCCGTAGTCGAGGCCGTAGCCGATCACGAACTGGTCGGGGATCGTGAAGCCCAGGTAGTCGATCGGGATGTCGACGAGCCGGCGCGCGGGCTTGTCGAGGAGCGTGCAGATGTGGAGCGACGTCGGGTTCTTGCCGCGCAGGTAGCCCGAGAGGTAGTTCAGCGTGAGCCCGGTGTCGATGATGTCCTCGACGATCAGGACGTGGCGGCCCTCGATCGGCTTGCTGAGGTCCTTGAGGATGCGGACGAGGCCGGACGATTCGGTCGCCGTGCCGCCGTAGGAGCTGACCTCCATCAGGTCGATCGACACGGGGATCGAGATCGCGCGCATGAGGTCGGCCATGAACGGCAGCGACCCCTTCAGGACGCTCACGAGCGTCACCTCGCGGCCCCGGTAGTCCGACGAGATCACGCTGCCCATCTCGAGGACGCGCCGGTGGATCTGCTCCTCGGTCAGCAGGACGCCGGCGACGTCGCCGACGAGGTCTGGCATCCGCATTCGCTCTCAGGCCCTCCGACAGGTCATGCCCGCGACGCCTGCGGGGCGCGGGCATGCCGGCCTCCACGACGTCGATCCCCTCCCCCGCGCCCGGTCCTCGCCGGCCGCGCCACGACGCCCGGTGCGCCATCGCGCGGCCGCGACTCGTCCGCTCCTCGAACCTCCCGGACTTCGGCAGCGGCGTCGGCGGAGCGTTCCGGCGGCTCGACGAGCCGCTCCCCGCTTTCGGCCCGGGCCGCGACGATCGCCGGCGCCGGTGTGACGTCCGGCTCGACGGCCGGCGGCGCGGCGTCGGGGCGTGGCGGCGTCGCCTGCCCCTCCGCCCCCGACAGCGAGTCGACGAGGCCGATCCGGCCGTACTTCAGCATCAGCGCCCGGAAGTCGCGGGCGTAGAACAGCTTGATCCGGACGTCCGGGTACAGCCCGCGCAGCCGCCGGAGCTTGCGGTTCTTCTTCCGGACGAGGCTCTGCCGGAGCGTCGTCAGCTCGACGTACAGGTCAAGCTCGGGCAGGTAGAAGTCGGGCGTGAAGCTCTCGACGACCGCCCCGTCGAGGTTCCACAGGATCGGGAACGGCCGCGGCTCGTATTCCCACGCGATCCCGTAGTAGTCGAGGATCCGTGCCAGCTCCGCCTCGCTCGCATGCGCAAACGGGACGGCGCGAGGCCTCGGGTCGACGTGCATCGATCGCAGTCTACCCGCTCGCACGGTCACGCGGAGTTGCCGACGGAGGGTCCGCCGCTGCGGCGGCGGTACACTGGGGGGGAGTATCAGCGAGGCCCGGGGCGGGCGGAGGACACCGAGACGAACCACGACCACGAGCCCGCGAACGCGACAGGCGGTGCCGTCGAGCAACCGTCGCATGCGGCGGACCTGCACTTCCGGCACAGCTACGACAAGGACCGGCAGCAGCTCCTGCGGCGGCTCTCGCGCGTCGAGGGCCAGGTGCGCGGCATCGCCCGGATGATCGAGCGGGACGAGTACTGCATCGACATCCTGCAGCAGACCGCCGCCCTGCGCGCCGCGGTCGACGCCATCTCGCTGCTCGTCCTCGAGGACCACGTCGCCGGGTGTCTTCGGACGGCCGTGGAGACGGGCGACGCGACGGCGTATACAGAGGAGGTCATGGACGTGGTCCGGCGCACGCTTGGGAGACCGGTGCGGGCGGCCAGGGCACAGGGCACGGAGTAGCGGCCGGATGGCGGACGGGCGAACGACGGGCGACCACGCGGCCCTCTCGCGGATGCTCGACGTCGCCACTGCCGGCACGACACCCGCGGCCCGGCTCGACCGGCTCCTGCGGCTCGTCGCGCGCACGGCCGGGGCGACCTGTGCCGTCGCGCTCCTCGACGACGCTGGCCGCCGCACGATCGGATGGCGCCGGGCGGATGGGCCGGCGGCGCGAGGGACCGCCGCCTGGCTCGACGGGCAGACTCGGGGACGCCGCGAGCTGCGCGTGTGCTGTCTCATGCTCGACGAAGGGGACGTCGAGTGCACCGAGCCTGTTCGCACGGTCGACGCCCCGCGTCCAGGCATCGATGGCGACGACGGAACGGAGCGCGACGATGCGGCCGGCGGCGATGCGGCCGGCGGCGATGCGGCCGGCGGCGCCGGCGGAGCCGGGGTCGTCGATGCGGTCCGCGGTGACCGCGCCTGGGTCCGGGCGGACGGGACTGCCGGCCGTGGCGACGACGAGGAGATCGCGCGAGCGGCCAACGACGGCCGGATGCGGACGATCGCGACGGGCCGAGGCGGGAGGCGCGCCGCCGTCGGCCTCCACTTCCGGACGGCCCGCGCGGCCGGGGAGCTCGAGCGGCGCCTGCCGGTGTCGCTGGCCCGTTCAGCCGCCGGAATGGCCGCGTCGCTCCTCCGTGAGATCGCGGCGCAGCGCGAGCTGACCGCGCTTCGTCACGCGGACGAGGAGCGCCGGACGTTCGTGAGCGTCGTCGCGCACGAGCTGCGCACCCCGCTCGCGTCGCTCAGCGGGTATCTCGACCTGCTCGCGGCGGACGCCGACGGGGAGTTCCTGTCGCGGTCGCGCGATCTCGCGGCCGGCATGGCCACGCTCGTTGCGGACCTCCTCGAGATCAGCCGCCTGGGGGCAGGCCAGCTCCATCTCGCGCTCGCACGGTTCTCCGCGGCCGAGGCCGCGCAGGCCGCGGTGCGCGACGTGACGCCGCTCGCGCTGCAGCGCGGGATCGTGCTCGAGGCCACGCTCGGCACGCGCCTGCGGACCGTGTACGGCGACCGGCGGCGCGTCCAGCAGGTCCTCGTGAACCTGCTCGCGAACGCGGTCAAGTTCTCGCACGTCGGTGGCCGCGTGGCGATC
>JAJYGO010000447.1 GCA_021785115.1 Chloroflexota bacterium
GGATGATCGGCACGATCCGCCGCCCGAACCCCGGGTCGCGCATGAGGTTCCGGAGGAGCTTCGCGAACACCATCGTCGTGCTCACCGCGGCCGTCGAGCCGGCGGCGAACTCCGCGTCCACCTCGGGGACGGGCGCGGGGAGCGGCCGGGCCCGGACCGCGCGCCGCGGGAGCGGGCCGCCGAGCGCCCGCCGCCGCTCGAGCATGTACTCGACTTCGCGCGACTTCGGGCCGGGGTGGTAGTACGGCGCCTCCGCGAGCTCGTCGTCGGGGATCGGCAGCTCGAGGCGGTCGCGGAAGATCCGCAGCTCGGCCTCGGACAGCTTCTTCGCCTGGTGGGTGATGTTCCGGCCCTCGACGAGGGGGCCGAGGGTCCAGCCCTTGATCGTCTTCGCCAGGATGACCGTCGGGGCCCCGCGGAACTCGGTCGCCGCCCGGTACGCGGCGTAGAGCTTGCGGTAGTCGTGGCCGCCCCGGCGGAGCCGCGTCAGGTCGTCGTTCGAGAGGTGCTCGACGAGCTTCCGGAGGCGGGGGTCGGGCCCGAAGAAGTGCTCCCGGATGTACGAGCCCCCGGCGACGGAGTACTTCTGGAACTCGCCGTCGACAGTGTCGTTCATCTTGTTGACGAGCACGCCGTCGACGTCGCGGGCGAGGAGGTCGTCCCACTCGCGGCCCCAGATGACCTTGATGACGTTCCAGCCGGCCCCCCGGAAGATCCCCTCGAGCTCCTGGATGATCTTGCCGTTCCCGCGGACCGGCCCGTCGAGGCGCTGGAGGTTGCAGTTCACGACGAAGGTCAGGTTGTCGAGCCGCTCGCGACCCGCGACCCAGAGCGCGCCGAGCGCCTCCGGCTCGTCCATCTCGCCGTCCCCGAGGAAGGCCCACACCCGCGAGCCCGCCGTGTCGGCGATCCCGCGGTGCTCGAGGTAGCGGTTGAAGCGCGCCTGGTAGATCGCCGAGATCGGCCCGATCCCCATGCTGACGGTCGGGAACTCCCAGAAGTCGGGCATGAGCCGCGGGTGCGGGTACGAGCTGAGCCCCCGGCCGGGCCCCACCTCGCGCCGGAAGTGGTCGAGCTGGTCCTCGCCGAGGCGCCCCTCGAGGAAGGCGCGGGCGTACATCCCCGGGGCGGCGTGGCCCTGGTAGAAGACCTGGTCGCCCGCCCCGCCGTCCTTGCCCTGGAAGAACCAGTTGAAGCCGACCTCGTAGAGGCTCGCCGAGCTGGCGTACGTCGAGAGGTGCCCGCCGATGCCGGGGAACCGGTTGTTCGCCCGGAGGACCATCGCGACGGCGTTCCAGCGGACGAGGCGGCGGATCCGCCGCTCGAGGTCCTCGTCTCCGGGGAACTCCGGCTCCTGCTCCGGGCTGATCGTGTTGATGTACCGGGTCTGGGTGAGCGGAGGGAGCCCGACGTGGCGCTGGCGGGCGCGCTTCAGGAGCTTGTAGGCGACGAAGCGGGCCCGCTCCGGGCCTTCCTGGTCGAGCAGCTGGTCGAACGATTCGATCCAGTCCCGCGTCTCGGACGGGTCGACGTCGGGGAGCTGCTGCTTGAACTCGTCGCTGTACATCGCGGATGGGCTCCTGCGCGGGAACGCCGGGTCGGGCGCGGCGTCGGCCCGGCGCGCACGCCGGGGGACCGGGCGGAGCGTAATCCATTGCGCGAGCGAACGCGCCGGCGGGCGCATGGGGTAGAGTCGAGCAATGCAGGAGGAGTACGGACCCGCCACGGCGCTCCTCGTCGTCGACGTCCAGAACGACTTCGCCGACCCCGCGGGCGGGCTCGCCGTCGGCGGCGGGGAGGAGATCCTCCCGGTCCTCGACGAGGAGATCGCGGCTGCGCGCGCCGCCGGCGCGTTCGTCGCGTACACGCAGGACTGGCACCCGCCGGCCACGCCCCACTTCGCGAAGGACGGCGGCGCGTGGCCGGTCCACTGCGTCGGCGGGACGTGGGGGGCCGAGCTCCACCCCGGCCTCGTGGCCGGCGCCGGGCCGGCGGTCCGCAAGGGAACGAACGGCGAGGACGGCTACTCCGGCTTCACGATGCGCGACCCGGTCAGCGGCGCGACCGTCCCGACGGAGCTCGCCGGGCTCCTGCGGAGCCGCGGGATCCAGCGGATCGTCGTCGGCGGCCTCGCGACGGACTACTGCGTCCGGTCCACCGTCCTCGACGCGATCGCGCTCGGCTACGAGACCCATGTCCTCGTCGAGGGCGTGCGGGCCGTGGACCTCGCGCCCGGCGACGGTGAGCGCGCCCTCGCCGAGATGGAGCGCGCCGGGGCCCGCCTCGTCCGGCGCCCCGCGGGCGCGGCGGCGGCCGACGGGCCACCGTGATGGGCCTCCGGACCCTCCTCGCCCTCGCCCTCGGCGGGGTCGGGGCGACGTTCCTCGCCGACCGCTGGCTCGGCGGCCTCGTGGCCCGCGGCGAGGGGCCGGACCCCGTGATGAAGATGGCGATCACGATCGACGCCCCGATCGACGAGGTGTGGGACGCCGTCGCGGACATCGAGCGCCAGCCGCTCTGGATGGAGGAGATGAAGGCCGTCCGGCTCCGCTCGCCGGGCCCGGTCGGCGTCGGCACGCGCGCCGAGGCGGACGTCCGGGTCTTCCTCGTCGGGATCGTTGACGCGGTCGAGGTGGACGCCTACGACCCGCCGACGCGCTTCGGCATCCGCCACGTCGGCACGTACGCCGGCGAGGGCCGGATCACCCTCGAGGCGATCGACGCGCGGCGGACCCTCGTCCTCTGGGACGAGCGCCTCGTCCCGCCCGTCTTCCCGCACCTCGGCCAGCTCTTCCAGAAGCCGATCCTCGGGGCGATCTTCCAGGCCGACCTCGAGCGCCTCCGCGAGATCGTCGAGTCGCGGCACGCCGAGGCCCACGCCGGCAGCGGCACGGACGCCGGCTGACGCCGACCCCGGACCGGCTGGTGCGCGTCCACCTCGTCGACGCGACGTACGAGCTGTTCCGGGCGTACCACGCCCCCCGCCCGCCCGTCCGGGGCCGCGACGGGATGGCCCTCACCGCAGTCGCCGGCCTCGCGGGCACGCTCCTCGCACTCCTCCGCGACGAGGGCGCGACCCACGTCGGGTGCGCCCACGACCGGGTCATCCGCTCGTTCCGCAACGACCTCTGGCCGGGCTACAAGACGGAGGCCGGCGTCCCCGCCGACCTCCTCGCCCAGTTCCCCGTCGCCGAGGAGGCGATCGAGGCTCTCGGGATCCCGCTCTGGCCGATGGCCGAGCTCGAGGCCGACGACGCGCTCGCGACCGCGGCGGCCCGCTTCGACGCCGATCCGGCGGTCGACCAGGTCCTCGTCTGCACGCCGGACAAGGACCTCGCCCAGGTCGTCCGCGGCCGGCGCGTCGTCCTCCGCGATCGCCGCCGGGCCCTCGACTACGACGAGGAGGGGGTGCACACGAAGTGGGGCGTGGCGCCGTCCGCCGTCCCCGACCGGCTCGCCCTCGTCGGCGACGCGGCCGACGGGTACCCGGGGATCCCCGGCTTCGGCGCGGTCGGCGCGGCCGCGCTCCTCGCCGCGTTCGGCTCCCTCGAGGGGATCCGCGACGCCGACCCGGCCACCTGGCCGCCGGGGATCCGCGGTGCGGCCCGCCTCGCGGCGACGCTCCGGGAGCGCTGGGCCGACGCGCTCCTCTTCCGCGACCTCGCCACGCTCCGGCTCGACGCGCCCGTCCCCGAGCGGAGCGCCGCGGAGCTCCGCTGGCGCGGGGCGGACCGCGCCACCTGGACGGCGTTCTGCGACCGCTGGGGGCTGCCGGGCCTGCTGCTGCGGCCCCATCGCTGGCACGCCGCCTAGCACGCGGCGCGTCCGGCACGCCGCGTGGCCGGCGGCGATCCTCCTACGTCGGCTCGCGCAGCAGCTCGAGCAGGCGCGCGTGGTGGACGGGCGGGGCGGCGAGGATGCCCATCCCCTTCTCTGGCGCCGTCAGGTCGAACCAGAGGCCGCCCGCCATGTTCGTCACCGTTGCCCCGGCCCGCTCGGCGATGAGGCCGGCCGCGGCGATGTCCCACGTCGAGAGGCCCACGGTCTGGCTGTAGGCATCGAAGCGGCCGTTGGCCACGTAGGCGAGAGTGAGGGCCGCCGAGCCCATCTGGCGGGGGATCCGGATCGCCCGCCGCACGCGCCGCGTCCGGAGGGCCGGTGCCCGCCCGCCCACGGCGAGACCCATGACCAGGTCCACGAGACGTTCCTTCCGGGAGACGACCACCGGGCGCCCGTCCAGGGTCGCGGGCCCGTCGGCGGTGGCGGCGAACGTCTCCAGGCGCAGCGGGTCGTGGACCACGCCGACGACGGGGTGGCCGTCGACCACCAGGGCGAGGGAAACGCAGAAGAACGGGATCCCGTTGGCGTAGTTGACGGTCCCGTCGATGGGGTCGCAGACCCACGTGCGGTGGGCAGCCGCCGCGTCCCGCCCCGATTCCTCGCCGTAGAAGGCATCACCCGGGAAGCGCTCGGCGAGAGCGGCCCGGATGAGCGCCTCGGACGCGTGGTCGACCTCGGTCACGATGTCGCGGACACCCTTGTACTCGACAGCGCCGGCGTCGTCGCGGCGCTCCACCAGGAGCACGCCGGCGCGGGCCGCGATCTCCATCGCCGCGGCCAGCTCCGCGGCCCAGGCGCTTCCCGACCGCGCGCTCCCGGTCACCGCGAGCAGTCCACGGCGAGCGAGCGCCCCGTGGGGCCGAGCCCGGTGACGCGCTGCTCGAAGACGAGGCCGTCACCGGCCGGGACCTCGGGCGTCCGGACGTACGTCTCCACCGGGGGGTTGCCCGGGTAGGTCGGGTCCCACACGCGACAGCTGGCACGACCGGTCCGCGAGCCGAGGTTCTCCACGGCGACGGTGATCACCAGCCCGTCGCCGTCGGGAACGGCCTCGCGGAGCGTCGCCCGGAAGGGGCCGACGCCGCCGACGAAGACGGTCAGGGCCACGCCCAGCGCGACCACGGCCAGCGCGATCCCCAGGAAGACGGTCCCGTGGGCCTGTGACGCGGCCGGCTGCCGGAGGCCGGCTGGATTGCACGTCCCGCAGAGCGCGTCGGTGAGGGGGACAGGGGCACCGCACCGGACGCAGCCGTGCATCGGTTCCGGCACAGCGGAGCGTTCGGGGCCGGGGGTCGTCGTCACGGCCCCGATCTTCGCACGGGCGGCGCCCGAGCGCCCGGAAACATGTCGGCGCCGGGCGGCGTCTCGGCGCCGCGCGCAGCTCAGCCTCGCTCCGCCGCCGCCACCAGGAGATCCACGTCCGCCGTCGTGTTCGCCCCGACCACGGCCCCGTCGGCGCCGGCCGACACCCATTCGGCGGCCGCTGCGGCCGGGTCCCCCACCCAGGGGCTGCCGGCGAGCGAGGCGCTCCGGGGCACGTCGAAGGCAACGAGGACGCGCTGCGCCGAGCGGTTCTTCCCCGCCGCCGCCAGCGCATCGAGGTAGGCCGGCAGGCGCTCCGCCAGCATCGCGGCCGGCGTCGTCCAGCCGTCGCCGACGCGGGCGGCCAGCTCGACCCCGGGGCGCGACTCCGCGCCGATGGTGATCGGAGGTGGAGGTACGGGGACCGGGAAGGCGTGGGCGTCGAGCAGCGGGTAGAACGGGCTCGGTCTCGTCGCCGGGCCGCCGAGCCAGAGGGCGCGCAGGACTGCGACCGCCTCCTCGAGCCGGGCGACCCGCTCGGGCACGTCGGGGAACGGGATCCCGTAGGCCCGGTGCTCGGCCGGGTGGCCGCCGATCCCGAGGCCGAGGATCAGCCGGCCGCCGGTGGCCTCCTGGAGCGTCGCGGCCATCCTGGCCAGCACCGCCGGGTGGCGGTTCATCACGTTGGCCACGAAGGTCATCAGCCCGAGCCGGGTGGTGGCGCCGCCAATCGCAGCCAGCGTCGTCCAGGCCTCGAGGACCGGGTCGTTCCGTGCGCCGCGGCTGACGAAGTGGTCCCAGGTTGCGACGCCCGCATAGCCCGCGGCCTCGAGGCGCAGGGCCTGCTCGCGCCACCAGGCGAACGGAACCCCGATCGAGCGCAGGTTGACGACGACCGGGAACGGCCCGGGCGACTCCTGCGTCGCCTCGCCGCCGGGCGTCCCCGCCACGGCGCTCAGAGGCCGGCCGTGACGGCGGACGAGATCGCCGCCGCGAGGGCGGCCTGCAGCGTCGTCGCCGTCCGGCGCTCCAGCTCGTCGAGGGGAAGGTACGACTGCTCGGAGGTCACGCCCTCGCCCAGGACATCGCTGACCGTCAGGATCGTGGCCGCCCGGACGTCGACCCCGGTGGCCGCCGCCGGCGCGCCGATGCCGGTGGCCTGGACGCTGATCGCCGTGGCCCGGTTCGGGTCGCCCGGCAGGAGGACGATCGGCGCGTAGTCCTCGGGCTCGGCGCGGAGATGGAGCTGCGGCATCGGCGGGATCCTCGGGTGGGTGGGCGAGGCGAGTGTATCCGTCCAGCTTGGCAGGACGCCCGCCGCGGGCGGCAGACCTGGACGGGCGGCAGGCCTCGCAGGGGACTTGCGACGGGCCGTAAACCGGTTCACTGTGCACTTGACGGGGGACGCGCCGTTGGCGCAATGATCCCGCATCCACGCCGCATGTCGGGGAGGACTGGCCGTGCGCGGCCGGACCCACGACCAAGGAGGAGAAGGCTTGTGAAGCATCGAGTCGTGTTCGCCGGCCTCGCCGCCCTCGCGATTGTCGTGAGCGCATGCGGCGGCAGCAGTGGCGGCGGCAAGGTGGCGCTGCTCCTGCCGGAGAAGCAGACCGCCCGTTACGAGGCGGCAGACCGCCCGTTCTTCGAGGCGAAGCTGAAGGAGCTCTGCCCCGACCAGTTCAAGGAGTACATCTACAACAACGCGGCCGAGGACGCCACGGCCCAGCAGCAGCAGGCCGAGGCGGCGATCACCGCCGGCGCCAAGGTCCTCGTCCTCGACCCGGTCGACGGCGAGGCGGCCGGCAAGATCGTCACCGACGCCGCGGCAAAGGGCGTGAAGGTCATCAGCTACGACCGCCTGCTCAAGGGTGGAAGCAAGCCCGACTACTACATCTCGTTCGACAACGAGGCCGTCGGCAGGCTCCAGGGCCAGGCGCTGCTCGACAAGCTGACCGCCGACGGCAAGACGATGGCCAAGGTCATCTGGATCAACGGCTCGCCCAAGGACAACAACGCGCTCCTCTTCGCCAAGGGTGCCCACAGCGTCCTCGACGGCAAGGTCGAGATCCTCAAGGAAGACGCCATGGCCAACTGGAAGCAGGAAGAGGCCCAGCAGATCATGGAAGCCGCCATCGCCGAGTTCGGCAAGGATGGCTTCGACGCGGTCTACGTCGCCAACGACGGCGGGGCGGCAGGCGTCTACGCGGCCATGGTCGCGAACGGCGTCGATCCCAAGACCAAGCCGATCACCGGCCAGGATGCCCAGGTCGACGCGATCCAGCGGATCCTCACCGGCGACCAGTACATGACTGTCTACAAGGCGATCCAGCCGGAGGCCGAGTTGGCCGCCCAGCTCGCCTGCAAGCTCGTCAAGGGCGAGAAGATCACCGACACGACGGTGGCGGTCAACAACGGGACGATCGACGTCCCGTCGCTCCTCCTGACGCCGGTCGCCGTCACCGTCGACGGCGCGGTCGCCGGGACCAAGTCGGTCAAGGACACGGTCGTGGCCGACAGCTTCTACGGCGCCGACACGGTCGCGAAGATCTGCACCCCCGACTTCGCGGCGGCCTGCACCAAGGCGGGGATCCAGTAGGCAACTCGCCTGTCTGATCGCGTAGCAGCGACGGCGGGGAGCGGCAGCTCCCCGCCGTCGGCGTATTCGGGAGGAGAGGATGGCCGTCTCAACCCGCGTCCCCCTGCTGGAGCTGAGTGGGGTCAGCAAACGGTTCGGCGCCGTCCAGGCCCTGACGGAGGTCCGCTTCGACGTCTTCGCCGGCGAGGTCGTCGCGCTCGTCGGCGACAACGGGGCCGGGAAGTCGACCCTCATCAAGGTCATCTCGGGCATCCATCCGGCGGACGCCGGGCAGTTCCGGTTCGAGGGCCGGGACGTCGCCATCCATGGGCCCCAGGACTCCGCCTCTCTCGGGATCGCCACGGTCTACCAGGATCTCGCCCTCTGCGACAACCTCGACGTGGTCGCCAACCTCTACCTCGGGCGCGAGGTGGGCGGCCGCGGACCGCTGGGTCGCATGAACGAGACTTCGATGGAGCAACGGTCGATCGACGTCCTGCGCCGTCTCTCGGTGAAGATCCCGAGCGTCCGCACGCCGGTCGAGTCCCTGTCCGGCGGGCAGCGCCAGTCCGTCGCGGTCGCCCGGTCGGTCCTCTGGAAGAACAAGGTCGTGCTCCTCGACGAGCCCACGGCCGCCCTCGGCGTCGCCCAGACCCACGAGGTCCTCGAGCTCGTGAAGCGGCTCCGCGACGAGGGCCACGGGGTCGTGCTCATCAGCCACAACCTCGTCGACGTCTTCGAGGTCGCCGACCGGATCACCGTGCTCCGGCTCGGGCGCTACGTCGGGACGTACAGCGCGGCGACCGTCGGCCGCGAACAGCTGGTCGCTCTCATGACCGGCGCCGTGCCCGGGGAGGCCGCCAACGGAGAGATGCCGGCTGGCGCGCTTCCGCCGGCTCCGCCGGCGTCGCCGGACGACCTGCCCGGCGACGCCCAGGAGCCGCCGGCCTGGCGCGCGGACTCGACCGGGCCCAGCGCCGGGATCCCCGGGGAGGTGGGGCGATGAGCACCCTGGCCAACGACCCTCGCCTCATCGCCGGCGAAGCGAGCTTCCGCGGGATCGTCGCGACCTACCGTCGCCGGATCAGCTCCGGCGACGTGGGGCAGCTGCCGGTCATCATCGGCCTGGTCGTCATCTGGAGCGTCTTCGGCATCGCGTCCGGGGGCACATTCTTCACCCCTGTCAACCTCGTGAATCTCTCGCTGCAGATGGCGGCCGTGGGGACGATCGCCGTCGGCGTCGTCTTCGTCCTGCTCCTCGGTGAGATCGACCTGACGGTCGGGGTCATGTCCGGCCTGGCCGCCGGGATCATGGCCGTCCTCAACGTCCAGGCGGGGCTCCCCGGCCCTCTGGCGGTGCTCGGCGGCCTCGTCGCCGGGCTTCTCGTCGGCGCGTTCCACGGCATGTGGATCACCCGCTTCCGCATCCCGTCGTTCGTCGTCACCCTGGCCGGCCTCATCGCCTGGCAGGGCGTCCTGCTCTTCGTCCTGGGCTCCCGCGGCACCATCAACCTGCGGGACCCCTTCATCACGGGCCTCGCCGGGACCTTCTTCACGGGCATCTGGGCATGGGTGATCGGCGCGGGGTTCGTCGTCTACGTGGGCGGGACGGCCTACATGCAGCGCCGCAACCGCGTCGCTGCCGGCCTGTCGGGTGGTCCCACGCTCCTCGTGTGGGCCCGAACCGCCATCAGCGCCGCCGTCGTGGCCTTGGCCATCGTGGTCCTGAGCCAGGACCGGGGCCTGCCGCTCTCGCTCGTCCTGCTGGTCGGCCTCGTCGTGGTCATGGACTTCGTGGCCCGGCGCACGCGCTTCGGCCGGATGGTCTTCGCCGTCGGCGGGAACGCCGAGGCGGCTCGCCGGGCGGGCATCCCGGTCGATCGCGTCCGGGTCGCCGTGTTCATCATGGCCTCGACCTTCGCCGCGTGGGGTGGCATCCTCGCCGCCTCCCGCCTCCTCGCGGTGACGCAGTCCTCGGGCTCCGGCGACGTGCTCCTCAACGCGATCGCGTCGGCGGTCATCGGCGGCACGAGCCTCTTCGGTGGTCGCGGCACCGCGTGGGCCGCCCTCCTCGGCATCCTCGTGATCCAGTCGATCTCGAACGGGATGGACCTGCTCAGCTTCGAACCCGCGATCAAGCTCACCATCACCGGCGCCGTCCTCCTCACCGCCGTGACGATCGACGCCCTGGCCAGGAGGGGACGCGAACAGCACTGAACCCCGGCCGTCGTCCCGCCCGACCGCACGCCTGGCAGGGGGACGAGCCCTACCGGCTTGCCTGGTGCTCCGCCAGCGCGGCCACCAGCGCAGCGCAGAAGGCGGGGATGTCCTCCACGACGCGGCCCCACACGAGGTTCCCGTCCTGGAGCGCCGGCTCGTCGACCCAGGTCGCCCCGGCGTTCACGAGATCATCCCGGATTCCGAGCGAGCCCGTGGCCCGGCTCCCATCGACGATCCGCGCGGAGATCGCCACGAGGCCGCCGTGGCAGATGATCCCGATCGGCTTCCGCGCTCCGTGCATCGCCGCGACGAAGTCCGTCACCGCCCGGTGGCGGCGGAGCTTGTCCGGCATCCAGCCGCCGGGGATCACGAGCGCGTCGTACTGGTCGGGGTCCAGGCCGCCGACCTCGACCTCCACCGGCACGGCGAGGCCGTTCTTCCCGTGGACCGTCCCCGGCGCGAGGCCGGCCGAGGTCACCCGGGCCCCCGCCTCGCGCAGCCGCATCACGGTGACCCAGTACTCCAGGTCCTCCACGCCGTCGCCGGCGAGGACGACCACGTGCATCCCGTCGAGCTCCATCGGGGCCTCCATCCGCCCCGGCGGTCGGGCCGGGGTCGCCGCCCGAGGATACGCCGCTCCCGCCCCGGCGGCGCGTGCCGTACGATCGCGGCATGCCGCACGACGCTCGTCTCTCCGCCGACGTCCGCGCCTTCCTGGCCGGGCCCGGCCGCTTTGCCACGCTGGCCACGATCGACCCCGACGGGGCACCCCGGCAGGCCGTGGTCTGGTACCGCCTCGATCCCGACGGGCGGATCACCGTGAACAGCGCGGACGGCAGGCGCTGGCCAGCGAACCTGCGCCGCGACCCGCGCTGCTCGCTTGCGGTCCCCGACGGGGCTGATGGCTACGCCTTCGTCGCCCTGACCGGCCGCGTGGCCGAGGTCGTCGACGACCAGGCGGTCGCGCAGGCCGACATCGCCGCGCTCGCCCGTCACTACCACGCGGACGACCTGGCCAAGGCCGAACGGGTCATCGGCCGCTTCCGCACGCAGCATCGCGTCTCATTCCGGGTCGAGATCGTCGCCGTCCACGACCACCTCGAGGACTGACTGCCGTGAACCGCGTCGCCCGCGCCGGCAACGCCCTCGGCGGGCGGCTCATGGCCCTGACCGGCTGGGTCGGCGAGCTTGGGACGATCGGGGCGCGGACCGGGCAGCGCCGCCGCGCCCCGATTGGGTACGTTGCGCGCCCCGACGGGTCGCTGCTCGTCGGCTCGGAGCGCGGCAACCGCGGCTGGGCGGCGAACCTGCGGGCGAACCCCGCGGCCACGTTCACCGTGAAGGGCGTCGAGCGACGCTACCGGGCCCGCCTCGTCGGCCTCGACGAGCGCACGGCGGCGATCGCCGCGCTGCGCGCCAGGTTCGGACGCTGGGCCGCCCGCACCAACTGGGGCGACCTCTTCGTGCTCGAGCCGGAGGCGTAGGCGTGCCGGACGTCCGCTTCGGCGCCCAGCTCTGGAGCCAGGCGAGCCCGTGGGACGGGTTCCTCGCGGCCGCGGTCGCGGCGGAGGACGCCGCCTGGGACGCGGTCTGGACGTGGGATCACCTCCACGCGATCTTCGGGCCGTGGGAGCAGCCGATCTTCGAGGGCTGGCTGGCGATGACGGCGGTGGCCGCGCGGACGTCGCGGGTCCGGGTCGGGCTCATGGTCGGCGCGAACACGCTCCGGAACCCCGGCCACACGGCGAAGCTCGCGGCGACGCTCGACCACGTGAGCGGCGGGCGGGCCGTGCTCGGCATCGGCGGGGCCTGGTTCGCCCGCGAGCACGAGGCGTTCGGGATCGACTTCGGGGCGAGCGTCGGCGAGCGGCTCGACCGCCTCGACGAGGCGGTCGAGCTCATGCGCCGCCTCCTCGACGGCGAGCGGTTCGACCACGCCGGCCGTTTCTATCGCTTCACCGACGCGCTCATCGCGCCGCCGCCGGTCCAGGCGCACCTCCCGATCCTCGTCGGGGGGAGCGGGCCGCGGAAGACGCTGCGGACGGTCGCCCGCCTCGCCGACGCCTGGAACACGAACGGGACACCCGACGAGGTCGCGGCGCGCGACGCGATCCTCCGCGACCACTGCGCGGCCGTCGGGCGCGACCCGGCCGCGATCGAGCGGACGGTGAGCTTCCCCGTGGTCATCCGTGACGACCCGGCGGCGGCGGAGCGGGCGTTCGGGGCCATCTGCGCCCGCAACGGGACGCCCGACGCGGGGAAGGTGCCGACGCTCCTCGGCCCGCCGGAGCTCATCGCCGCGGCGATCCGCCCGTACGCCGACCTCGGCTTCCGGACGGTGATCGTCCGTCTTCCCGCCCCGTACGACGCGGAGACGATCGCCCGGATCGGCGAGGTCCGGGCCGCGCTCGCGGACCGGTAGCGACGGGATGCCGCGCGTCGTCGCGCTCGCGGGCGGGGTCGGCGGCTCGAAGCTCGCCCATGGCCTCGCCGCCGTCCTGGCGCCCGCCGCGCTCACCGTCGTCGTCAACACCGCCGACGACGCGGAGTTCCACGGCCTCCTCGTCTGCCCCGACCACGACACCGTCTGCTACACCCTCGCCGGGCTCGCCGACCGGGAGCAGGGCTGGGGCCTCGCCGGCGAGACGTGGTCGGCCGCCGCCATGCTCGCCCGTCTCGGCGAGCCGTCCTGGTTCCGCCTCGGCGACCGCGACCTCGCCGTCCATGTCCACCGGACGCGCCTCCTCCGCGAGGGCGCCCGCCCGACGGAGGTCGCGCTCGGGATCCAGCGGGCGCTGGGGGTCGCGACCCCGATCCTGCCGATGGCCGACGAGCCCGTCCGGACGCGCGTCCGGACGCCCGCCGGCTGGCTCGACTTCCAGGACTACTTCGTGCGCCTCCAGCAGGCCCCCGACGTCCTCGAGGTCGCCTTCGCCGGCGTCGAGGCGGCCCGGCCCACGCCCGAGGTCGCGGCGGCGTTCGCGGCGGCCGAGGCGATCGTCGTCTGCCCCTCGAACCCGTTCGTGTCGATCGGGCCGATCCTCGCCGTCCCGGGGATCCGCGACCTCGTCGCGGCCGCCCGGGCGCGGGGCGTGCGCGTCGCCGCGGTCTCGCCGCTCGTCGGCGGCCGCGCGCTCAAGGGGCCGGCGGACCGGATGGCCGTCTCTCTAGGAGAGGAGGCGAGCGCGATCGGGATCGCCCGCCACTACGCGGGGCTCATCGACGCCCTCCTCGTCGACGACGCCGACGCCGCCCTCGCCCCCGCGATCGCGGCGCTGGGGATCGAGCCGGTCGTGGGCCCGATCGTCATGGGCGACGACGCGTCCCGGGCGGCGCTGGCCGCCGCAGCGGTCGCGGCGGCCTCGGCCGCGGCGTCCTGAGCGTCGCGCTCCCGGCGGCTCGTCTACGATCGCGTCGTGCCGCGCCCCACGCCACCCCTCGACCGGGTCGCCGCCCTCGTGCCCGTGCGGGGCCTCGAGGGCGCGAAGGCGCGCCTCGGCGAGGTGCTCGACGCCGAGGAGCGGCGATCGCTCGTCGAGCGGCTCCTCCGGCGGACCGTCGCGGCGGCGCTGGCAACGCCGGGAATCCCCGTCGTTGCCGTCGTCTCGCCCGACCCCGCGATCCTCGGGCTGGCCGCGGACCTCGGGGCCGCCGCCGTGACCCAGGACGGGGGGGGCCTGAACGAGGGCCTCGCGGAGGCGCGCGCCTGGGCGGTGGCGGCCGGGGCAGAGGCGATCCTCGTCGTGCCGGCCGACCTGCCGGCCGTCGACCCGGGGGAGCTCGGGCGCGTGATCCGCGCCGCCCGCAGCCTCGCCACCGCGCAGGCGACGCCCGCGCCCACCACCCGGCCGCTCGTCATCCTCGTCCCCGACCGCGCCGGCGCCGGCACGAACGTTCTCCTCGTCGCCCCGCCGGACGCCATCCCGTTCCACTTCGGCGAAGGCTCGCGGGCCGCGCACGCGAACGCGGCGCGGGCTGCCGGGGCGATCTACCTCGAGGTCGACGGCCCGCTGGAGCTCGACCTCGACACGCCCGACGACCTCCTCGCCGCCGAGGCCCTCGGCCTCGGCGACCTGCGGGCCGAGACGCCGTGAGCGGGCCCCCGCGGGCGGGCACGGCGGGCGGCGGCGTGCCCGGCCACGCGCCGGATCCCGCGCCCGCCGAGCCGACGCGACCGGCCGACGCGCTCCTCGTCCTCCCGCTCGCGCCGCTCCCCGAGGTCCATGCCGGGGACGACCTCGCGACCCTCGTCGGCGACGCGCTCGC
>JAJYGO010000283.1 GCA_021785115.1 Chloroflexota bacterium
CGGGGGCCTGACCCGGTCCGCCGCCCAGCGGTCGGCGAGCCAGAGGATGCCGCCGGGCGCGAGCCGCGCAGCGCCCGAATCGATCGCGGGTCCCGCGGCCAGGATGTCGTACCCGTCGATGCACAGGAGGTCCGGGAGCGCGCCGTGCTCGACGGCGCCGAGGTCCGGTGCCGGCGGAACTGCCGGCGCGACTGCCGGCGCTGTCGCTCGCGCCGTCTCGATGACGCGCCGCTGTGCCGTTTCGAGGCGGTAGCGGGGGCGGTCGGCGTGGACGGCGGCGATCCGGTCGGAGGCTCCCGGGTCACGCGCGAAGCGGATCACTCGACCCACCAGCCCCTTTGGCTGCTGCGCCGGGCGGGCCGCCCGCAGGGCCGCCTGGTAGCCGGCGTCGAGGTCCGCCGTCACGATGGTGCCGATCCCTGCCGGCAGCGGCTGGTCCCCCGGATCGTCCATGGTGACCAGGGTCAGGCGCTCCAGCAGTCCGCCGGGAAGTGTCGCGAGCAGGCGGGCTGCCTGCACGCGGTTGAACCCGACCACGAGCGGTAGCCGGTGCCGGCGAGCCGGCAGATCGGCGGCACCCGGCAGATCGGCGGCGCCCGGTGGCACGGGCTTGCTGGGCGCCGCCGTGACGTCTTCCCCCGGGACCGCCTCCACCGGGCCGTGCCGGCCCACGGCCGATCCGGCAGCGGAGCGGTAGACGTCCACCAGGCGCCGTGCGACCGCGGCCGCCCCGAACCGGGCCTCGACCACCGCCCGAAGGGCCGCGGGATCGAACGTCTCGCGGCGCGCCAGCGTCTCCAGGATCGCGCCGGCCATTGCCCGCGGGTCGTCCACCGGCACGAGCGCGCCCGCAGCGGCCGGGTCGGGTCCGAGGATCCCCTCCGCGCCGCCCGACCGCGTGGCCACGACGGGCAGTCCGGATGCCAGTGCCTCGACCAGCACGACCCCGAAGGTCTCGTACCGGCTCGGATGCACGAAGACGTCTGCCCGGGCCATCGCGCCGGCCACCCCGGCCCGGTCGACGGCGGGATCGAACGCCACCGCGCCGGCCAGGCCCAGCTCCGCCGCCCGCGCGTGCCAGCCAGTCTCGTCCTCGCGGGTGGGCGACCGGCCGACCAGCCGCAACGTGAGGTCGGGCCGCTCCGCGCGGGCCAGGGCGAACGCCTCGAGCAGGGTGCCGATCCCCTTGTCCGGCTTGCGCGTGCCGACGTAGAGCAGCTCGCCGTGCCGCCGCTCCGAGGCCGGAGGCGCACGGAACAGCTCGACCGGCACGGTGTTCGGCACGACCTCCAGCCGCTCGTCGAGCACGCCCGCAAGATCCGGCAGCGCGGCGCGCAGCTCGGCGCCGAGCGCTTCCGAGACGACGACGATCCGCGCGGCCCCCTGCACGACCGAGGCATACCGGCGGCGGACGTCGGGGTCGCGGAGCAGATCGCGGGTGCGCGACGAGTGCTCCGTGACGACGTACGGGATCCCGAGCATGCCGGCTGCTCTGGCCGCGAGCTCGCCGTCGGGGAACCCGGTGTGCGCGTGCAGCAGGTCGAAGGCCCCACCGCGATCGATCAGACCCTCCACGAACGGCACGAATGCGGCGAGGTGGTCGTCCCCTTCGCCGGCCGGCGAATCCTCCGGCCCCGACGCGACAGGCAACCGCGCCACGGGAACGTCCTCGAGATGGCACCACGTGCCCACCACCGCCGGCCAGCCCCCGGGCGTGAGGGCATCCGCGCGATCCCGCGCCGGCACGCTGCAGCGGGCATGGATCGCCTGCCGCTCGGGCTCGCGGCGCTCGGGCACGCGGCTCAGCCGGACGAACTCGAACGACGCGACCAGCGGCTCGACGTGCCCGGAGGCGACGAGGGCGTCGACCTGGTCGGCCACGAACGAGCCGCGCACCGGGTCGTCGACGGCGGGGTACCAGCGCGCGACGACCAGCACGCGGAGCGGCGGCATGGCGGGCAGTGTACGGCCCGCGGCACGCGCCGGCGTCCGACGTCCGAGCCGCGGGCACCTCGAGGTTCGGCCCGCGGCACGCGCCGGCGTCCGGCAGGCGGCATGCCTCGGCGCCCCGGTGGCCAGCCTGTGCCACGCGCCCCCGCCTGGCCCGCGGCTGCCCGACTACACTCGCTCCGTGATCGCCCGACGCCGGGCCATCGTGCTCGTGCACAACCCGGTGGCCCCGTACTCCCGCGCGCTCCGCATCGCCCGCTCGCTCGAAGCCGAGGGCTGGGAGGTCCTGATCGCCGGAACCGCGCGCACGGATCTTCCCGGCGAGGAGCTGGATGGGACGATCCGCATCGTTCGTGTCCGCCCCGCCGGTCCGCTCGCCGGTTTCGTCGAGCCCGCACGTGGCCGCCCGGCGTCCCTGGTCGCGCGCGGAGACGCGATCATCGGCGCCGCCGGCCGGCTCCTCGCTCGAATCCCCGGCCTGCGACTGCTCCGGGCAGCGCGCACCCCGACCCTGCGCCGCGTGCTGGGCATCCTCCGCTGGCCGCTCCCCGCGCGCGCCTGGACCGAGGGGCTCCGCCGCGCCCTGCCCCCCGCGGACCTGTACCACGCCTGCGGGATCGCCGCGCTCGTGGCCGCCACCGAGCTGGCTCGTGATGCCCGGGGACGCGGGTCGCGGGACGAGGCTGCCGCGGGCGGCCGAGAGCCGGACCGACACGCTGGCCGCGTGGTGTACGACGTCATCGACCTGTTCCTCGAAGGAAACGCCTACGCGACCATGCCCCGGCCCCTGAAGCGCCTCTACGAGCGCCGCGAGCGTGCGCTCGTCCGATGCACCGACGGCATCGTGACGGTGAACGAGGCACTGGCCGCCGAGCTGCGCCGCCGGTGGGCGCTCGCCGATGTGCCGGCGGTGGTGCGCAACTGCCCCCCGTACCATCCGCCACGCGTCCCTCCCCCCGACGACCTTCGGCGCGCGACCGGGCTCCCCTCCAGGACCCGGCTCGTCCTGTTCCTGGGCATCCTGGGCGCCGACCGCGGGCTGCTCGAATCCGGCGAGGCCATCCTGCGCCTTCCCGACGCCGCGTTCGTCGCGATGGGATTCGGGCCCTGGTACGAGCGGATGCGGGCGCTCGACACGGACCCGCGCTTCGCCGGCCGCCACGTGACCCTGCCGCCGGTGCACCCTGACGAGGTACCGCGCTGGGCCGCCGGAGCCGACGCCGCGCTGATCGCCGTGCCGGGCGACTCGCTCAACCAGCGGCTCTCCACGCCCAACAAGTTCTGGGAGACGCTGGCGGCGGGCGTCCCGCCGGTGGTCGGCCGGGACCTCGCCGTGATGCGGGAGATCGTGGAGACGCACGATCTCGGCGCCGTAGCCGACCCGGCCGACCCGGCCGACCTTGCGCGGGCGCTGCGCGAGGTGCTCGATGCGCCACCGGAGGCTCGCGCGAGCCGGCGCACGCGCGCCTTCGCCCTGCACCGTGACGTGTATCGCTGGGATGTCCAGGTGCGTCCGTTGCTGGCCCTGGCGGCTCGTCTTGTGCCGGTCCCGGACGGCGATGGGGTAGACTACGGCGTCCGACCGGCGGTCGAGTCCCCCTGACGACTCCTGCGGGGACGGCGCGGCCGGCTCTTCAGTGGACCACGGAGCACGTCTCTCGTCATGACCTTCCGGGCCCGGCCCGTCACGCGCCGAGTGCGGCGCTTCCCCGCCCAGGACGATCGCCGGCAGCAGGTCATGGTGACGCTCGGCTTCGTCGCCCTGCCGATCGTCGTCGTGCTCATGCTCGCCGGCGTCGTGGGCGCGACCTACTACGCCGACCACCTCTCGGCCATCGCGACCGTCGACGGGACCGGGATCAGCAGGGACCAGTGGGCCGCGCAGCAGAAGGTCGACGCGTTCCGCTACTCCGTCCTGAAGCGGCAGATCGCCAGCGCCGAGGCCGCGGGCCAGCTGGATCGGGCCACGGCGCAGCAGGACCTCCAGTACGTGCAGCAGCAGGTCGACGCTATTCCGTCCGCTTCCGTCCAGGAGCTGATCGACCGCGTGCTGCAGGAGAAGCTGGCGACGCAGATGGGGATCACGGTCTCGGGCGCGGAGGTCGACGCGCAGCTGGCGAAGGAGGCCACCACGGCCGAGCAGCGCAGGGTGCTTGCCATCTTCGTGGCGCCGGGCGCGAACCCCGCCGTGGGCGCGGCTCCGAGTGGCACCACGGGTCCGGGGGCAGGCGCGGCCTCCAGCCCCGCTCCCTCCGCCGGCGCCTCCCCGGTCCCGGGCAGATCGCCGGCGGCCACGAAGGCTCCCGCCACGAAGGCTCCCGCCACGAAAGCCCCGGCCGCGAAGGCGACGGCGTCCCCCAGAGCGACGGCGTCCCCGGCCCCGAGCCCGACCGTGTCCCCGTCGCCCAGCGCGTCCCCGGGCGCGTCCGCCGCCGGCCCCACCGCCGCCCAGGAGGCCCAGGCGAAGTCGCTGGCCGACCAGGCGCTCGCCCAGCTCCAGGCTGGCACGCCGTTCGACCAGGTGGCGCAGGAGTTCTCCACCGACGCCAGCGCCTCCAACGGCGGTGACTACGGGTACATCGCGGCGACCGATCCCGTGGATCCGGCCTGGGTCACGGCGGTGTTCGCCCTGCCGCTCAACGGGACCACCGGCGTGATCCAGGGGGCCGATGGGACGTACCGCATCGGCCACGTCACGGCCATCGTGCCGGCCACGACCGACCCGCGTTACCAGCAGGAGCTCGCGCAGGCGGGGGTCGGCCTCGCCGCCTACCGCGACGCCGTCCGCGGCGATCTCGTCCGGCAGAAGCTCGAGGCGAGGATCCTGGCGGACGCCACGACGGGCAACGTCGAGCAGGTCCACGCCTGGGAGATCCGGATCGCGCCCGGCTCCGGGGCCGCACGCGTGCAGACGATCGAGCAGGCGCTGTCGCAACCGGGCGCCGACTTCGCCGCGGTCGCCCGGGTGAACTCGGACGCGCCGGACGCCGATTCGGGCGGCGACATGGGCTGGATCGCCCCCTATCAGCTCGCCCCTGCGGTGCAGGACGTCCTCTTCGGGCTGAAGGTCGGGCAGGCGAGCCAGCCCATCGCGCGGCCGGATGGGAGCTATCTCTACATGGTCAGCGAACGGGCGCGGCGCCCCGTCGACGCGACGCAGCAGGCGGCACTGGAGGCGAGCGCGTTCACCAGCTGGTACCAGGCACAGCGGGCGAAGGCCAGCATCTGGCGATCGCCCGACGTCCCGGCCGTGACGGCCGGCTAGGGCACGGAGCGAACGATGATCGATGCGATCCTCGCCGAGGCGTCCGAGCGGCACGGGCTCCGCCCCTCGGACGGCGTGCAACTCGTCGGTGTCGCGGCGCTCGCCCGGCGCGCGTTCGACCCGTCCTGGCCGCTGCTCCTCCTGCCGGACCCGGAGGCCGCCCCGGGGGACTCGGTCGGGACCGCCGGACCTCCCGGCGACGCTCCGGTGCTGCCCGTACCCGCGGGCCGACCCTCCGCCGACGATCCGGCGTTCGAGCCCGCGGTCCTGCCCGGGAGAGCCGGGTACGGTGCCTCGCCGGTCGCCGTGCTGACCGCCCTGTATCCCGCCGCCCATCCCGTCCTCGGGCTCGGAGGCGCGCCAGACTCCACCATCGGCGCGCTCGACGCGGCGTCCCTCGCATCGGGTCCCCACCTGCTGCCGGCGCTCGACCCACTGGCGAACGTGGCCAGCCCCCACGGCCTGCCCTGGATCGCGGCCCGACTGCGCGCCCCGGGCGGTTGCCCCTGGGACCGCGAGCAGGACCACCGGTCGCTGCGCCCGTTCCTTCTCGAAGAGGCGTACGAGGTCTACGACGCGCTGGAGCATGGCGCCACGCCCGACCTGGCCGGCGAGCTCGGCGACCTGCTCCTCCAGATCGTGCTCCATGCACAGATCGCCGCCGAGGCGGGGCTCTTCGACCTCGACGACGTCTACCGGCACATCGGGGCCAAGATCGTGCGGCGCCATCCTCACGTGTTCGCCGACGCGCAGGCCGCCACTGCCGGGGACGTGATCCAGAACTGGGAACGCATCAAGGCCGCCGAGCGTGCGTCGCGTGGCGGCGAGCCGCGCGCGACCCCGACCCTCCCCGCCGCGTTCGCCGGACTCGCTCGCTCGCTGCCGGCCCTCGCGTACTCCCAGGAGATGCAGGGGCGCGCATCGGCCCTCGGCTACGACTGGCCCGACGTCGAGGGCGTCATCGAGAAGCTCGAGGAAGAAGCCGTGGAGCTGCTGGAGGCGCGGACCGATGCCGAGCGCACCGAGGAGTTCGGGGACCTGCTGCTGGTGCTGGTGAACCTGGGGCGCAAGCTCGGCGTCGACGCGGAGTCTGCCCTCCGTGCCGGCAACGCCAAGTTCGCGCGCCGTTTCGCCCTCGTCGAGCGGTTCGCGGAGGAGCGTGGCCGCGCCCTCGATACCATGACCTTCGAGGAGCTCGACGAGCTCTGGGATCGAGCCAAGGCCGTCGAGCGCACGACCGGAAGCGGGGAGGAACACGCATGAGCATCGGCGCCGCGCCGTATCGTCACGACGGCCGGCTGCCCGGCCAGCTGCGGCCCGTCGCGCTGCAGCTGGGCGTGCAGAAGTGGGCGGAGGGGTCGTGCCTCATCCGCGTCGGCGACACCCACGTGGTGTGTGCCGCGACGGTGGAGGATCGCACCGCGCCCCACCTGCGGGGCAAGGGGCTCGGCTGGGTGACGGCCGAGTATTCGATGCTCCCCCGCGCCACCGCCGAGCGGACGCCGCGCGAGGCGGTGAAGGGCCGGCAGGGCGGCCGCACCCAGGAGATCCAGCGGCTGATCGGTCGCTCGCTGCGGGGCGTGGTCGACCTCTCGAAGCTCGGGGAGCGATCGGTGTCGATCGACTGTGACGTGCTGCAGGCGGACGGGGGCACGCGGACCGCGTCGATCACGGGTGGATACGTGGCGCTGGTCCTGGCCCTGCGCAGCCGGGGGCTGGAGGGGGCGCTCAGCGGACGGGTCGCCGCGGTGAGCGTCGGGATCGTGGAAGGGCGCCCGGTGCTCGACCTCGACTACGAGGAGGACTCGCACGCCGAGGTGGACTTCAACGTCGTCGGCACCGACGCGGGCACCTACGTCGAGGTGCAGGGGACCGCCGAGGGGAAGCCGTTCGACCGGGCCTCGATGGCGACGCTGCTCGCGCTCGCGGACGACGGCCTGCGCGCGCTCTTCGCGGCCCAGGCGGAGGCGCTCGCCCAGGCCAGGCCCTGAGCCGATGCGCACCCTCGTGGTGGCGACCCGTTCTCCCCACAAGCTCGCCGAGCTGCGAGAGCTCCTGCACCTGCCCGCGACCCGGCTCGTGTCGCTGGACGACGCGGGCGTCCCGGACGAAGCGCCGGAGGACGGCGAAACGTTCGACGCGAACGCCAGCTTCAAGGCGCGCTTCTACGCGGAGCGGACGGGCCTGCCGACGCTGGCCGACGATTCCGGGCTGGAGGTCGACGCGCTCGGAGGCGGGCCCGGGGTCCGCACGCGGCGCTACGCGGGCGAGTGTGCGACCGACGAGCAGAACAACGAGAAGCTGCTCGACGAGCTGCGGGGGCTGCCCGCGGCCCGCCGGGGAGCCCGTTACCGGTGCGTCCTCGCGCTGGTGGAGCCCGGTCGTCCGCCGGGACGGCCGGGCGCATCGGGAGCGTCGGGCGTCGTCGTCCGCCGGGGCACCTTCGAGGGTCGCATCGCGACCGAGCCCCGGGGCACCGGCGGGTTCGGCTACGACCCGATCTTCGAGCCGGAATGGGAGCCGCCAGGCGGCCGGACGGTCGGGCTGTACTCCGCCAGGGAGAAGAACCGGGTCTCGCACCGTGCCGCCGCCGCGCGCGCGATGCGCCGGGTCCTGCGGGCCCGCGGGTACTGACGGGCCCGCAGGGTGAGCCTGCCCGATCTCCTGCTGGTGGCCGCGGCGGCCTTCGTGGCGGCGACCCTCGCCGCGGTCGCCGGCTTCGGCGGGGCGGCGGTGCTGCTGCCGGTCCTGGTGGCGTCCTTCGGGGTGCGCGACGCCATCCCGATCCTGACGGTGGCCCAGCTCATCGGCAACGGGAGCCGCGCCTGGTTCAACCGGCGCGAGCTGCAGCTGCCGGTGGTCGGCTGGTTCGCGCTCGGCGCCGTGCCACTCGCCTTCGCCGGCGGGCTCCTCTTCGCCTCTGCGCCGCTCTCGCCGCTGACGCGCCTGCTCGGCGCGTTCCTGCTCGTCACGGTCGCGTGGCGGCACCTCCGCCCTGGCCCGCCCCGGCGGCCTCCGCTGCGCGGGTTCGTCCTGATCGGCGGGCTCTTCAGCTTCCTCTCGGCGCTGCTCGGGAGCGTGGGGCCGCTGATGGCGCCGTTCTTCCTCGCCTACGGCCTGGTCAAGGGCGCCTACATCGGGACCGAGGCCCTGTGCACCGTGGTCATGCACGTGACCAAGCTGATCGCCTACGGCCAGGCGTCGATCCTCACGGCGCGGTCGCTGGCCATCGGCGTTGCCATGGGCCCGCTGATGATCGCAGGCTCCGCCTTCGGAAAGCGGATTCTCGACCGGCTGCCCGAGCGGGTGTTCGTCGCCCTCATCGAGGTGGTGCTGGTGGTGGCGGGTGTCGCGTTCCTGGTGGGCGGGTAGGTCGCGCCGTGGGGCTCTGCCAGGGCGATCGCCGGCCTCGATCTCCCGGAACCGTCGGAAGTCGCGATCGTGCATCCAGATCTGCTACGGGCGGACCTCGATGAAGCCCGCGGCAGCGAAGTCGCCGTCGAACGCCAGCGCTTCCGCGATGCGCTCCTGGCACATGGCCTCGAAGCTGGTCGCGTCGACGAACGAGTAGTCCCACTCGTCGTGGCGGCGCAACCACGCCCACGCTGCTTCCGCCGCGCGCGCATCCACCCGGATGACCGAGAGCCGGCTGCTCGCTTCGATGTTGTCGAGGAAGCCAACCGCCTCCGAGTGCCCGACCCTCCGGCGCAGGAACGTCCACGTCTCGCCGACGATGAGGTTCGTCGTGGCGAGCGGCTGTGACCGGTCGGCCACAGCGCCAGCGCTGCCTCGTGGTGCCCGTCACGGCGAAAGCGGTAGGCCACCCAGAACGAGGTGTCGACGAACCTCACCGGCGGTGGACCAGCTCGTCGACGGCATCCACGATGCAAATCTGGATGCGCTTCATCTCCCGACTATGCATCGTGCGGCCAGCGTATACGCCATTTCGCTGCGCCCCGGGCTCCGGCCTCAGGTTCGGCCGGAACGAGGTACGCTGGGGCTGCCCCTGCTGTGCGAAACTCACGCTCAGCGACCGTCGGGGTGTGGCGCAACGGTAGCGCACGTGCTTTGGGAGCACGAGGTTGCGGGTCCGAATCCCGCCGCCCCGACCACCACCATCTCGGCCGGCGCCCGGAGCTGGTTCGCATAGCCGCCCTCCGAGCAGCGACGTACGGTCGTCGCTCACGCGGCGGTCAGCATCGAGTACGGGTACCGCGAGGCGAGACGGGCGATCGCGGCCGGCGACAGGAGCGCGCGATCCCGCGCGTCACGCGCCGCGGCCAGCAGCTGGTCTGGGTCCGTCCCGGCGCGAGCTGCATCGAGGAGTGTCCCCGGCAGCTAGGTGAGCCACAGGCCGTCGCGGAGGACGCGCTCGTCGTCGGTAAGCCGCATGTGGTGGATCGTGAGGCCGGGCCGCGGCTTGAAGCCTGTGCCGGGCGGGACCGTGAAGTGTGTCGTCCGCGGCAGGAGGTCCGACAGGCCGTACGGCTGCAACGCCGTCTCATGGCCGAAGGTGCCGTCGGGCGCGAGCGTCTGGATCTCGTAGAGCTCGTCCTGCGGGCTGGCCGGGAAGCCGGATGATGCGCTCTACGCACCATCAGCCAACTGCGGTCGGCCCGTCCGCCGCGCCGGCATGAGGGTTGTCGGCCGGGACACCCTGCGGGCCATGTGGCGAGTGTCGCACGGTCATCTGGCCCTCACCACTTGCGTCATGGGACCCTATGGCACGCTGTCGGCGCCTTCCCATGATGTCGGTCCCACCCTGGGTCGATGGCGGGCGGGGAACCGTGGCCGGGGGAGCCGGAGATCCCGGTGGGTGAGCGGCGGAAGGAGTTAGCCGTGGGTCGGCCGTTCGTGATCCAGCTCGAGAACCGCGTGGGCGAGCTCGCCCACGTCACGCGCGCGCTCGCGACGGGCGGCGTCAACGTCGAGCATGTGGTCGGCACGAGCGCCGGTGACAAGATGTGCGCCCGGATCATCACCGACAACGATGCACGGACGCGCGAGGTGCTGCGGAGCCTGGACCTGCCGTTCGTCGAGGGCGATACCCTGCACGTGGAGGTCGAGGATCGTCCGGGTAGCATCGCGGACCTGGCCGAGCGGCTGGCCGCGGCCGGGGTCAACGTCACGGGGATCCTGACCGTGGGGCACCACAAGGGCAGAACCCAGCTGGCCTTCACGGTCGACGACGATGCGCGAGCCCGCGAGGTCCTGGGTCTCCCTCCCGCGCCGGTTCCGGCCGGGGTCCGGTAGGACCGGGTTGGGCCTCGTGCGCGGACCGGTCTGCACGGCGCGAGCCCTGCCCGCCCGGCACGGCGCGCGACCGTCGCACGGATCCTGACCAGGCTCCGGCCGCCGCCTCCGTCGGCCCCCCTCTCGCCAGCTGCGCATGGCACTGCATCGTCCTCGTCAAGCAGGTCCCCGACGTCTCGAACATCCCGGAGGATGCCTGGGACACCGACAAGGGCACCCTCAAGCGGGGCATGCTCGAGAGCATCCTGAACCCGCTCGACCTCCACGCGGTCACCTTCGCCCGTCGCATCACGGAGACCCACCCGGGATCGCGCACCGTGTACCTGACGATGGGGCCACCGCAGGCGCGCGAGGTCCTGGTCGACTGCATGGCACGCGCCCCCGGGGAGGCCGTGCTGCTGACCGATCGCGGGTTTGCGGGGGCCGACACCGTGGCCACGGCCTACTCCCTTGCCTGTGCCATCCGGCGCATCGAGCGGGAGTTCTTCGACGGCCGCCGCGAGTACGTGATCGTGGCCGGCATGCAGTCCGTGGACGGCGACACCGCGCAGGTGCCGCCGCAGATCGCCGAAGAGCTCGGCATCGAGCAGATCGCCTACGTCAACAGCCCCGAGCTCGGGCCGGCCTTCGAGGTGCGGCGCATCGGCCCGGAGGGCACCGAGACGGTGCGGCCGCGGCGCTTTCCCGTGCTGCTGACGCTCACTGCCTGCACCGAGCCGCTGTATCGCTCGTTCCACGGCGCCCGCGCGGCCCGCGCGGTCGCGATCCACGAGTGGAGCGCAGCGTCCGTGGAGGCGGATCCCGGACGCATCGGGCTGCGCGGCTCTCGTACCCAGGTCTATCAGCTCTTCTCCCCCCACGAGGGGAAGGCGCGCAGCTGTGTGGTTGCCGGCAGCGTGGAGGAGCTCGTCGCCCGCATCGAGACCGCCTTCCGGTGCGGCCCCAGGCACGTGGCGGCGGATGCGGAGGCCCCTTACGCGCTGGACGGCCGAACGCCCAGCTACCAGGGCGAGTTCTGGGTCTACGCCGAGCGCGCGGGCGACGGGATCCACTCGGTCTCGCTGGCGCTGCTGGGCGCCGCGCGCCGGCTTGCCGCGCCACTGGGAGCGCCGGTGGGTGCTGTGCTGGCGGTTGCCGAGCGCGGCGGCCTCCCCCAGGAGCTGCTGGCGTATGGGGCGGACCGCGTGTACGCGCTGGAGCATCCCCTGCTGGGCCTCGGCGTCCCGAGCGTCCAGGCGCGGGCGATTGCGTGGGCCGTGCGCACGGACCGACCGCAGGTGATGCTGTTCGGGGCCACGCCGTGGGGGCGGGAGCTCGCGCCCCGCGTGGCCTATGCCTCGGACTGCGGCCTCACCGCGGACTGCACGAAACTCGAGATCGGCGACTACACCAGGGGCGGCGTGTCGCTGGTGGCGATCCTCAAGCAGACCCGGCCGGCCCTGGGCGGGAACGTCATGGCCACCATCCTGACCCGCGCCTCGCCGACCCAGATGGCCACCGTGCGACCGGGCGTCTTCGGCGTGCCGCAGCGGGACGCGGCCAGAGTGGGCGAGATCATCCGCCTCGTGCCGGAGCTGCACGAGGAGTCGATCGGGCTGGAGCTGGTCGCGCTCGAGCGGGTGGCCGCGGCCTCGTCGCTCCGGGACGCCGAGGTCATCGTGGCCGGGGGCCGGGGCCTGCGCTCCCGGGCCGAGTTCGAGGCCCTGCTGGGGCCGCTGGCGCGGAACCTGGGGGCGCGCCTGGGCGCCCGGGCCGACATCGGCGCGTCGCGCATGGCAGTCGAGGACGGGTTCGCCCCCCGGGAGCGCCAGGTCGGGCAGACGGGGCAGACCGTCACGAGATCGGACTATCTCGCGATCGGGATCTCCGGCGCGGTGCAGCACATCTCGGGCATGCAGCATGCCGACCTGGTGGTCGCCATCAACCGGGACCCGCGGGCGCGCATCTTCGACTACGCCGACCTCGGCCTGATCGGCGACATCGCCGAGGTGGGGCCCGCCCTCATCCGCGCGACGGAGGTCCCGGCGCGAGCCACGGAGGTCCCGGCGCGAGCCACGGAGGTGCCGGCCCATGTCGGCGATTGACGTCCTGATCGTCGGGGCGGGCCCGGCGGGGCTCGCGAGCGCCATCCGGCTCCGGCAACGGCTGGCGGCCGCCGGACGGGAGGCGGCGGTGGTGGTGCTCGACAAGGCTGCTGCTCCGGGCTACCACAACCTTTCGGGCGCCATCGTCGAGCCGGGCGTCCTCGACGAGCTGCTCCCCGACTGGCGAAACGACCGCAGCCGATTCAGCGACCATGTGTGGCCGGTGGAGCGCGATGAGCTGTATCTCCTCACGGAGCGGCGCGCCGTGCGGCTTCCGGAAGCGGTCGTGCCGCGTGCCATGCGCCACCCGGGCGACGTCACCCTCTCCGTGTCGCGCCTGACGGCGTTCCTGGCCGAGCAGGCAGCGCGCCTGGGGGCCGAGGTGCACCACGGCTTCGCCGCCCGCGAGCTGCTGGTCGAGGCCGGGATCATGCGCGGAGTCCGGTTGGGCGATGTCGGCCGCGACGCGGATGGCCGCCCGAAGTCGAACTACCTGCGGGGCGAAGACATCCCGGCGGCCGTCACGATCCTGGCCGACGGCTCGCACGGCGTGCTCTCGTCCCGGCTCGCGGCGCTGGAAGCGGGAGCCTCGGGCTCCCACGGCGAGCCCCGCGACCCGCAGGTCTACGGGCTCGGGGTCAAGGCCGTGGTCCAGTTTGCGGGCGCCAACCCGTTCGGTGACAACCGGGTCGTGCACACCCTCGGGTACCCCACCCGGCGTGGGATCTTCGGTGGTGGCTTCCTCTACAGCATGGGTCCCAGGCTCGCGGCCATCGGGCTCATCCTGGGGCTCGACTGGCGCTACGGCGATCTCGATCCACGCGCCGAGTTCGATACGTTCCGGGCGCACCCGTTCGTGGCCCGCCTGCTCGAGGGCGCGACCCTGGTCGCCGCCGGGGCCAGGACGATCCCGGAGGGCGGCTACTACGCGCTCGGTCCGTTGCAGGTGCCCGGGGCGCTGACGGTCGGTGACGCGGCGGGCTTCGTCAACGAGGCGAAGCTCAAGGGCGTGTCCTGCGCGATGCGCAGTGGCATCTGCGCGGCCGATGCGATCGCCGACGCCCTGCTGGCGGACGAGCCCATGGCGGGCGTGGGGGCGCGGTACCTGCGGCAGCTCCAGGAGCACGGGGTCCTGGCCGAGCTCGAGCGGGCCCGCAACTACCGCCAGGGGTTCCGCTGGGGGCTCCTTCCGGGGGCCGCGCTGTCCCTCGTCGGGGAGCATCTGCCGCTGCACCTGCGCATGCCGCCCGACCGGCAGGCGACCCTGCCCCGGGCGCGCCTGGGGCGGCGGCCGCCGGCACGGACCGATGGAGCCGTCTTCCTGAGCCTGAGCGGCACCTCGCACCGGGAGGACGAGCCGTCGCACGTGACGCTGGAGGACCCGGCGCGGTGCGCCGCCTGCGGCCGCGCGTACGAGGCCGCCTGCACCCACTTCTGCCCGGGTGAGGTCTACCGCTGGCACGGCGAGCACATCGTGTTGAGTCCGTCGAACTGCCTGCACTGCATGACCTGCACCGTGAAGTGCCCGGAGGACAACATCCGCTGGGTGCCACCGGAGGGCGGCGAGGGACCGCGCTACCGGCAGCTCTGACGCGTCGCGGCCTGGCCCGACCCCGTCATTCGG
>JAJYGO010000405.1 GCA_021785115.1 Chloroflexota bacterium
AGAACCTGCCACGCGAGCAGTGGCCGGGCCTGCTGCCGATCCTGGTCGCCTTCATCGCCGGGCTCCCGGCGATCATGGCGCCGGTGATCCTGATCGGCGGCATCTACAGCGGGATCTTCACCCCCACCGAGAGCGCCGCCGTCGCCGTCCTGTACGCGGCCCTCGTGGCGTTCTTCGTGTACCGCTCGCTGACGCCGCGCCAGTTCCTGCGGAGCATGGGCGTCGCGGTGCGTCAGACCGGCGCGGTGGCCGGGCTGATCGCCGGCGCCTTCATCATCGACTACGCGGTGACCAACGAGCAGGTGCCGGCCGCGATGACGCAGGCCGTGCTGGGGATCTCGCACCAGCCGCTGGTCCTGCTCGTCATCATCAACGTCCTCTTCCTGATCGGCGACCTGTTCCTCGAGACCGTCGTCCTCCAGTTCGTGATGCTGCCGATCGTGCTGCCGATCGTGCAGGCGGCCGGCATCGATCCCGTCTACTTCGGGGTGATCATCACCCTCAACATGATGATCGGCCTGGGGCTGCCCACGCTGGGGGTGCTCAACTTCATCCTGAGTCGCCTGACCAACACGCCGCTCGAGGACATCATCCGCGAGATGTGGCCGTTCCTCGGCCTGCTGGTGGGAGGCCTGATCATCCTGATGCTGTTCCCCCAGATCTCGCTCTTCCTGCCCCACCTGCTGGGCTTCCGAGGAGACTGACCACGTGAGCTGGCTTGTGCGCCGCCCTCCCGAGCACTTCCGCGACCTGTGGCGATCGGACCGCCCCATGTACGGCGGCTGGGCGCAGCTGCCCTCCCCCATGTCGGCGGAGATCCTGGGGCACACCGGTTTCGACTGGGTATGCATCGACGCGCAGCACGGCCCGATGGGGACGGACAGCCTGCTCGCGATGCTGCAGGTGCTCACCCTGACGGGGACGCCGGCCTTCGTGCGCGTCCCCTGGACGGACCCGGGGCTGATCATGAAGGTGCTCGACGCCGGGGCGGTGGGGGTCATCGTGCCCATGGTGAGCACGCCCCAGCAGGCCGCCGAGGCGGCGGCCGCCTGCCGCTACCCGCCGCGTGGCATCCGCAGCATGGGTCCCAGCCGGGTCCAGTACCTCAACCCGGGGTATGACGCGGCGATGGGCGACCGGATCGCCCTGTGCGTGCCGATGATCGAGACCCTGGAGGGCGTCGAACGGGTCGACGAGATCGCCGCCGTCCCGGGGGTGGACGGCCTCTTCATCGGACCCGGCGACCTGTCGCTCGCGGAGGGGTATCCGCCCTCGCTCTGGACCGACACCCCTGATCACGTCGCGAGGATCATGCGGGTGCTGGACGCCTGCCGGCGCCACGACGTGGTGCCCGGGATCTACTCCGGAGACCTGGAGCTCACCACGCGCTGGCGGGAGGCGGGCTTCCGGATGCTCGCGCTCCTCAGCGACTCGCACTTCCTCGCCACCGTCCCCCGCGCGCTGCTCGAATCGATCCGCGCCTCCGAGGCGAGCCCGGCCGGAGCAGCCGAGGCGATCCCGACGAAGGCCCGATCGTGAGCGTCTCGCGCGCGGAGGCCTGGACGGCCACGTTCAGCGGCGTCATCGCCGCCGCTGCGACGCCGTTCTGGCGCGACGGGAGCCTGGACACCGACCGCATCCCCGCGTACGTCGAGTTCCTCCTGGAGGGCGGAGTGTCGGCCCTGATGGTGGGCGGCACCACCGGCGAGTTCGTGGCCATGGAGGTGGATGAGCGAGCGGCGGCCGCGTCGGCCTTCGTGGCCGCGGTGTCGGGGCGCGTCCCGGTGATCGTCCACGTCGGGCACGTCGACCTGCGCCGGGCACGCAGGCTTGCGGAGGCCGCGGCCATGGCCGGTGCCGATGCGATCGCGGCGATCACGCCGTACCTGCACCACGCGAGCCCCGGGGCCATCGACGGGTACCTGCGAGCGCTCGCACGGTCGGTGCCGGAGGTGCCGTTCCTCTTCTACAACTACCCGGAGGCCTCCGCCAACCGTGTCCCGCCGTCGCTGTTCGTCGACCTGCTCGACGAGCCGAACGTGTGCGGGGTCAAGCTGAGCGTGGGGACCTGGGGAGAGATCGAGCCGTACCTCGGCCTGGCGGACGACCTGCTGGTCGCCGCGGGGAACGATGGGCTGATGGACCGCTTCGCCGCGGCGGGCGGGCGGGCGATCGTCTCCGGGAACGCGGCGGCCGCACCCGACGTGGTGGCGACGCTGTTCCGCACGTTCCGGCGCGGCGAGGGAACGCCGGCCGACCGCGACGCCCTCGACCGGGTGGTCGGCCTGGGACGGGCCGGCTCGGTCGACCGGCTCAAGCAGCTGCTCCGGCTGCGGGGGATGGACGTCGGCCCGGCGCGGGTGCGCACGTTCGACGCCCGCGAGGAGATCGATGAGGCCGACACGGCGGCGGCCCTGGAGCGGCTGCTGCAGGAGCACGGAGCCGCGACGCTCGGGCGCCTGGCCCAGTAGCCCCGTCGAGCCGGCGTTCCGCCGGCATCCGCTCCGCCGGCACCGGCCCCCGGCGGAGCCTGCTGGTCAGCCGATCCCCGCGAGCCGGGCGATGGCGTCGATCGTGGCACCGTTGCCGAGCACGCTGCTGTGGGTCGCGCCCGGCACCAGGACGAGGGCGCTCGTGTAGCCATTGGCAACGAGCGCCGCCTGCAGCTGCTGCGAATAGGCCTCGGGAATGGTCGTGTCCGCGGTGCCGTGCACCAGGAGCACCGGCAGGTGTGGCGCTCCGGGCGCCGCCAGCAGGGCGTGCGGGTCGAGTGCGGCCAGGATCGCCGGATCCGACGCCCGGTCGGAGCCGACCAGCGACGGGATGTACCCGGGGCCGACGTACGTCCCCATCGCCTCCCACGGTGCACCGTCGATGGCGACCAGCGCGTCGGGACGGAGCGAGCCGCGGGCGGCTGGGCAGGCCAGGTCGTCCGGCGTGAACGGCGCCCGGCTGAGGGCGACCACCTCGGCCGCCCACGCGCCGAGGGAGTGCCCCACCAGCGTGACCCGGTCCGGCGACGCGCCGTACGTGGCGGCGATGCCGCGGGCGACGCCGACGGCACACGCCACGTCCTCGAAGGATTGCGGGAAGCCCGCTCCGTCCTCGGCCCGCATCTGCCAGCCGGCCGTCACGACCACCGCACCCCGGGCGGCCAGCGGCACGGCGAGGGCCTGCAGGTAGCCGTACTGCGTCGGATCGGCCGGCCCGCCGGGCAGCACCACGACGAGCGGCCACGGCCCGCCGCCGAGCGGCGCGTACACGTCCATCTCCAGCGGACACGTGGCCCGGCCGGCGGGGCAGGACGAGGGCCAGGCGAACGGCAGGTTCGCCCAGTGCCCGACCGGTCGGGGCAGGCCGGCGGCGACGACCGTCCCGGGCGCCGGGGGCGCGGTGGCTGCGGACGTGACGGACGAGCCCGGGGCCGGGGCTCCGGGCGATCCCTGGGCCGGAGGGGCCGGCGATCCGGCGGCCGTGCCGCCGACGGCGCCGGGTCCTGCCGGCGTCCCGGTGCACGCGCCGGCGCAGAGGCCAACGGCGACGAGCGCGACCCATGCCGTGCGCAGGGCCTCCCGCCACCCGCCGCGCCGAGCGAACTTCGCGCTCACCCCCGGCGGCTCCCTCCTCCGCAGCGACGAGAACGGTGCGCCCACACGACCCTGGGACGACGCGATGCTACGGCGTGAACGTGAACGAGCGAACGAGGACGTCGACGGGTGCCCCGTTCGCGGGTGCGGCGCCGTTGTAGAGCCAGAGATTGAGATGGACGCGCTCGTCGCCGGGGACCGGCACGTCGCGGCCCGAGTAGCTGTAGCTCGCGGCCGTGGTCCCCGAGGCGTCGAGCGTGCGCCAGGACACGCTCCCAGCCCGCCAGGTGAACTGCTCGATGGAGGGGGTGGACGGTCCCTGCGCGAAGCGGAACAGGTGGTTCGCCGTCGAGGCAGGCTGCACCACGTACTGGCCGTTCGTCGGGTCGAGCCCGGTTCCCCATCTCGCCAACTCGATGTCGATCTCGCGATGGGCGTAGGGGGCCCTGTCGCTCCAGGTGAAGAGTCCGAGGACGACGTTCGGATCGAGCGAGTCGACGCGCGAATCGAGCACGAAGGTGTACGTCCCGTAGCCGTGGCTCGTCGGGCCGATCACCTCGGAGCAGGCCCACGTCCCGGACCCTGTTCGCGCGATGCCGAGGTGGAGATCGCCGGTGGACGCGTCGACCCACACATTCGACGCCGCGAACACGTTCGGTCCCGGGCCGACGGCGCTCCTGCTCGTCTTCACCTGCCAGGTCGCCCCGCCCCAGAAGACCGTGGTCGGGTAGCCGGGCTTGCCGGCGGCCGAAGCGGGGGCAGCGGCGAGTGTCGCGAGGACGAGGGTGGCTGCGAACGCGCGCAGGAACAGGTGCGCCACTGGGCGCTGCCGGTGGGCCATCGCACTCCCTCCGGGTCTCTGCCCGACCCGTCGACGACCGTCCGCCGACCATGTCGGACGAGCGGCCCGTCCGCGATTCTAGGCCCCGTTTCCAGCACGGTCCGGGGCCTGCCCGCCGCTGCGCACGCGTGTGCCGGCCGGACTCTCGCGCCGCAGCCCGGGCGGCGTCGCTCCCCGGACCGTATCCTCGCCAGGTCGGAAGCACCCGCGCGGGTGCCCGTCTCGTTCCAGTGGAGGCGGAAGATGCGCCAGTGGGTGCCCGGCGCCGTGCCCCCGGATCGGTTCGCGCGCGTGCTCGGGGGCCTCTACGGCGCCGTCTGTGGCGATGCCATGGGGGCCGCGACCGAGATGCTCTCCCGGCGGCAGATCGTCGCGACGTTCGGATGGCTCGATACCTTCGTGCCTCCCGACCTCAGCCCGTTCGCGGCCGGTCGCGCCGCCGGGCAGGTGACCGACGACGCGAGCCAGCTGCTGGCCGTCGCGCGGGCGGTGGTCCGCTCCTCACCGCTCACGACCGCCGACGTGGTGGCGGCGCTCCTCGACTGGGCGTGCGACGAGGAGATGCTGCGGCGGTTCGCCGGACCGACCACGCGAGCAGCGATCGAGCGGTTCCGGGAGGGCGCCGGTCCGGTCACGGTCGGGCTGGAGACCGCGGGACCATTCCGGGGGACCAGCGACGGGGCGGCGATGCGGGTCGCGCCGATCGGGTGGATGCATCCGGGGGATCTGCCCGGCGCACTCGCCGACGCCGTGACGAGCTGCCTGCCGACGCATGCGACCCAGGTCGCGATCGCGGGCACGGCCGCCATCGCGTGCGGGATCGCGGCCGCGTTGGAGCCGGAGGCGACCGTCCAGCGCGTGGTTGCGGCGTGCCGGTGGGGCGCCCTGGAGGGCGAGCGGGCGGGACTGGCGCACGGGCGGGACGTGCCCGCTCCGTCAGTGGCGGCCCGGATCGACCTCGGGGTCGCGATCGCGGCCGGTTGCACCGACCTCGCCGCGGCCGTGACGGCCGTGGGCGACGCCATCGGGGCGGGCATCCACACGGCCGAGGCCGTCCCGGCTGCCGTCGCGCTCTTCTCGGCCGCCCGCGGGTCGCCTGTCGATGCGATCGTCGCCGCGACGAACCTCGGGGACGACTCGGACACGGTCGCGACGATGGCCGGTGCGCTGGCGGGGACGCTCTCCGGCGTGGATGCCATCCCGGAACCCTGGCGCGAGCTCGTGGCGAACGCCAACGGTCTCGATCTGCCTGCGATCGCCCGCGCCCTGGTGGCCCGGACCACGTGAGCGCCGGCAGCCCCGACCGGCGGCTCGGCGCGGACGCTCGACCGGAGGTCGTCGTCTTCGATCCGATGCCCTGCTCGGACCTCGTCGTTCCGCTGGCGGCCTGGCCGGAGCGCGGCGACAAGGTCCTGGCCGTGGACGTGACGGAGATGGACGGCGGCGTGAGCGCGAACTTCGCGGTGGCCGCGGCGCGGCTGGGTGCCACGGTCCACGTGTTCGGCTGGGCGGGCTCCGATCGCGAAAGCCGCACCATGCTGACTGCGTTCCAGGCGGAAGGGATCGACACTGCGGCCATTCGCCGGCGACGTGGCGCGGCCGTCTTCCGGACGATCGTCCTCGTCGGCCCCGACGGAGAACGGAGCGTGGTCCTCGTGCCGCCCGCACGTCTCCCTGCGGCACTCGATCCTGCCTGGGCGTCGACGCTGGAGGACATGCACCCGGCGCTGACCTACGTCGGGCCGTGGGACGGCGCGGCAGCGTTGTTCGCCGGCGCCGCGGACCGGGCTGGGGGCGTGCTCGCTGCCACGCTCGAGTCGGGCACCGCGGTCCGGGATCTGCGTGAGCTGGCTCGCGTGTCGATCCTGTTCCTGAGCCGCGAGGCAGCCGCCTCGGTCGGGTGGGACCCGCGCCGGCCGGACCACATGCCGGAAGGCTGGCGCCACGGCCCCGCCGTCGTCGTCGTGACGCTCGGCGTGTCCGGATCGAGATACTGGCGGACGGCGATTGGCCGCGGGTGGAGTGCCCCCGCGCCCGAGACGCGGGCGCTCGACGCCACCGGGGCCGGCGACGCCTACGCCGCCGCCTTCTGCCTGCTCTGGCTGCAGGGCGTTCGGGGCGAGGCCCTGCTCGCCGGCGCCAACGCCGCGGGGGCCGTCGCGGTGACCGGCCGCGGCCCGCGTGGTGCGCTCGCCTCGCCCGGGACCGTCGCGGCGGCTGTGGCGGAGTGGCGGCACCGGGCACGTGCGATGCGGGGCACCGCCACGACCCCGTGACCATGCCTCTGCGACGCACGGCGGGGGCTCGCGACCCGGCTCCGGGAAGACGCGCCGGACGTCGGCCCGGTCGGGCATCCGCCCCGGCCTCGCCAGTACGTTCAGGGGATATCGGCGGAGAACGACCGGTCCTAGCCTGCCGGCACGATGCACCCCGCGCAGTCTTCTGCGGGACTCCTCCTGGCGCTGCAGCGCCTGCCCGAGGATGTCTACGAACCCGGCTTCGTGGCCGAGGCTCCGCTCGTGCGGTTCGTCGCCTACGCCGACCAGGGACGCATCGCCGGCTGGGTGCGGCTGCGGGCCGATCGGCTGACCGACCTGCTCAATGCGCACGAGGAGCTGCTGCTCACCGACGCCGACGTGGAGGACCTGGTCGGCGGCACGACGCAGACCGTGGACGCGCTCACCGTCCGGCGTGGGGATCTCGTCGCGGTGCACGCGAGCGGGCCACGCGGGGATGAGGCGCGCCGGCGGCCGACCCGGACCCACGCCATCGCCATCGAATCGGGGCGGTTCCTGATCTGCGGGCTGCTGCACGCTCCCGTGGGAGCCGATCCCAGGGTCGATCTGGCGGCGCGTCCGCCGATGGTGCCCCTGACCGACGCCTGGATCGAGTACTGGTCCGACGGCCGCCACAGGCGAGACCTCGCGGTGGGCACGCTGGTCGTCAACCGGGAGCGCGCGGATGCCGTCTGGTGGGTGACCGAGAGCGACCTGGCCGATGAACTGCTGAGCCCCGCCGTGCTCCGGGCGCGCGCGCCGGAGCCCTCGGACTAGCTGTCCCATCACGGACCCGGAAACCCGTGCCGGTGGGCACAGGGGCTCGGCGAACTCGTCGCTGCCCGCGCGACCCGCGTCCGCGCCGGGTCGGGGTCGGCCGATGCCGGTGCTCAGCTGGGCGACGGCGAACCGGCCGGGGTCGCGGAGGGCGCCCCGGACGTCGTGGCGGGCATGGCGCCGACGGCCTTGGCTGCGATCGAGGCGTCGCTCGTCTCGACGAGGAAGACGCTGTCGCCGCGCACGAAGAGGTACGCGTCGGGCCCGCCGTCCCCGTAGGAGACCTTCGTCGCCGCGATCCCGGACAGGCTCGCCGTCGTGGTGGTGACGCCGGGCGTGCCGGCGGCCAGCCAGGTATCCAGCACGAGAGGGCGCAGCGTGGCCGGATCGACGCCGGCGACCCGGAAGCCCAGCACGGAGAGATCGAGCGAGCCTGCGGCGTCGTAGGCGATCGCGATCTCGAGGTCGGAGGGCTTCCTGCCGAGGCTCGTCATCGCCGCATCGAGTGCGCGACCGCTCGGATCGCTGCTCAGGCTGGTCGCGTCCGTGGCGCTCTCCACCGTCAGCGTCACCCCGTCCACCGAACGCGGCATCTCCGCCTCGAGGATCGGCGCGGCCGGACTCGGGGCGGCGCTCGCGGCCGAGCTCGGAGCCGCGCTGGCGGCCAGGCCCGGAGCCGCACTGGCCGACAGGCCGGGCGCGGCCGAGGCAGCGGCCACGAGGCTGCCCGAGGCGCCCGGCGCGCCCGATCCCGTCGCGGCCGACGGCGAGGCGAGCCGCTGCAGCGTGACGGCTGCGAACACCGCCACGACGACCACCACGAGGGCGGCCACCGCCTGCAGGGCGCGGTGATCGCTCCTCGGCGGGGACAGTCGATGTGGCGATGACGAACTCATGGTGGCTACCTCTGCCCAGCGGTCTTCGGTGGCGCCCCGCCAGGCCACTCCACGACCGTACCCGCTCGCCTTGAAGCGGTTCTGAATCCGCCAGGGCGAGACTCCGGAAGGAGCGGCTTCGTTGGGGGCCCGGACTTCGGCTCGCAGTGGTCGGCCGCCCTTGGGCCCACCGTCGTGTCGTAGAGTGTCGGCAGGTCCGGGTTCGCACCGCAAAGGGGCCGGCGCGGTGGTTCTGCACGCACGCCGCTGGAGCGTCTGCGTCGGACTGGCGGCAATCCTGGCGGTCTCGCTCGCGCCTGGTGTCCCGGGTGCAGGCGACGCTGCCGTGGAGCCGCCGGCCGGCTCGAGCACGGCGGCCGCCCTATCGGTCACGGCGCCGCTCCGCGTGGATCTCTACCAGCCCGGCGATTTCGTCTCCCAGACGAACCTCGTGCAGTGCGTCGGCGCCAGCATGCAGATGATGCAGAACATCATCTCGGGCGCCGCCGATCGGACCGCAGCCACCCAGCATCGCCTCTTCGAGCTCGCCGTGTCGCTGGGCGACCCGAAGAGCCCCTACGCCGGCGGCGCCCATGGCGCCTCGGCCCAGGGGTGGGCCGCCGGACTGACCAGCCTGGGCCTGGGACCGTACGGGGTGGTCGCCGTGGCCACGTTCGACGAGGCGGTGGCGCTCGCGGCGCGGGCCATCGTGTCGACCCGCCGGCCGGTCGGCCTGCTGGTCTGGCAGGGGGCGCACGCCTGGGTCCTGAGCGGCGTCGAGGCGACGGCCGATCCGACACTGGCGCCGTCGGCGCGGATCAGCGCCGTACGGGTGCTGGATCCGCTCTATCCGCGTCCCGGTGGCGCGTGGGGAGCGACGCCCGCGCCCGATGCCCGTCTGACACTCGCGCAGCTCGCCCGGGTCTTCGTTCCGTATCGCCCCTACAGCCGCAACGCCGCCCTCCGCGACCGCTACGTGCTCGTCCTGCCGTACGACGCCCCCCGACTGGTGGGATGGCGCTCGTACCCCGTCTAGCGTCTCGTGCCACATCGCCCTGGAGCGAACGATGCACCTCGGCCGTGACGCGCCGGGGTCTGGGGAGCCGCGCGTTCGGTTGCGCCAGCGTGGGCAGGCGTGGATCGCTCGGTCCTGCTCGGCATGGCTGGCATAGTCGGTGCCGTTGAGGGCGAAGCGACGGAGGGCTGGAACTGGCACTCGATGAGGTTCGGCCGGCTCGCGCGGGCGGCAGGCAGACGAGCTCGATGTCGTGGCGCTCGACCCGCTCGCGGAGCAAGGCCAGCGTCACCCCGGCCCCTGGACCAGCTCGTCGCCCGGGAGCGGCCTCGTCGCCTCGTCGGTATCGATCCCCCGCCGGCGCCACATGGAGCGCGGCGGATGCGAGGGCCTGTTCATGCCCCGGTCTTCGTCCTCGGCGCCCTGCCGCGTCGGGGATGGCGCGTGGGTCGCGTGGCGACCGGGAACGGGCTCTGGCGGCGACCGAGTGCCTGCCACTCGCCGAGCGGCCGCGCATCGGCGCAGGCGGCCACCACGGCCGGGTCGTCGAGCGATCGGGCCGCCTCGATCGCGGTCTCGATGGTGGTGAAGCAGAGGATCCCCTCCCCGATGGCAGCCTGGCGGATCCGGGCGGCGTCGCCCACCACGGGCGGCTCGGGGGACGGCGTGTTGACCACCAGCCGCACCTCGCCCGAGGAGATGGCGGCCAGGACATCCGGGCGCCCTCCGTTCTCGGCGTCGAGCCGGCCAACCTCCACCACGGCGTGTCCCAGCGCGCGGATAGCAGCTGCGGTCCCGCGGGTCGCCGCGAACCGGTAGCCCGCGGCCGCCAGCGCGCCCGCCAGCTCGGGCAGGCGATGCTTGTCCCGGTCCGCGAGCGAGAGCAGGGCAAGCGCACCGTCCGGGCCCGGGATCGGCGGCCGGAGCGAGGCCGCGAGCAGTGCCTTGGCCATCGCGACCCTGGGATCCCGGTGGATCCCGATCACCTCGCCGGTGGACCGCATCGCCGGTCCCAGCGACGGGTCCACGCCGCGCAGCTTGGCGGTGGAGAAGACCGGGGCCTTCACCGCAGTGTAGGGGCGCCACGGCAGGAGCCCGTCCGGCCAGCCCAGTCCGGAGAGCGTCGCCCCCAGCGCCACGCGGGTGGCGATCTCGACCATGGGCACCCCGGTGACCTTCGAGAGGAACGGGACCGTGCGGCTTGCCCTCGGGTTGACCTCCAGCAGGAAGACGCCGTCGTCCCGCACGATGAACTGGGCGTTGAGCAGGCCCCGCGCGCCCAGCGCCGTGGCGACGCGCCCCAGGCTGGCCAGGATCAGGTCGCGATCGCCCTCCCCCAGCCGCGCCGGCGGATACACGCCGATGGAGTCGCCGGAGTGCACGCCCGCGCGCTCGACGTGCTCGATGAGCCCCGGCACCAGCAGCCGCTCGCCGTCGCACACCGCGTCGACGTCGACCTCCAGGCCCTCCAGGTAGGCATCGATGCGGACCGGGCGGTCGGGATCGACCGCCGCCGCTGCCTGCAGCTGGGCCGCCAGCTCGGCTGGCCCGTAGGCGAAGTCGATGGCCAGCCCGCCGATCACGAAGCTGGGACGCACGATCACCGGGTATCCGACGCGCCGGGCGACCTCCAGCGCCTCTGAGATCGACCCGGCCATCCCGCCCGGCGGCTGAGGGATGCCCAGCCGGTCCACGAGAGCGGCAAACCGGGCGCGCTCCTCGGCGAGGTCGATCGTCTCCAGCTCGGCATCCAGGAGTGGGATCCCGGCCCTTGCTAGCGGCGCGGCGAGGTTGAGCGGCGTCTGGCCCCCGAACTGGAGCAGCGCTCCCGGCAGCCGCCCGTCGGGACCGCGCTCGGCGCGTGCAACCTCGGTGACGCTCTCCATGTCGAGCGGCTCGAAGTACAGGCGCGATGAGGCATCGAAGTCCGTCGAGACGGTCTCCGGGTTGGAGTTCACCATCACCGCCTGCCACCCGTCCGCGCGCAGCGTCTCGGCCGCGCGGACAGCGCAGTAGTCGAACTCGATCCCCTGCCCGATGCGGACCGGGCCCGAGCCGATGACCAGCGCCGCGGGCCGCGCCACCGCCGGGACCTCGGGGGGCGAGCCGGCGGCGGCGTAGGTCGAGTAGAAGTACGGCGTGGCGGCCGCGAACTCGGCCGCACAGGTGTCCACCATGGCGTGGCCGGGTTCGAGCCCCGCCGCCCGACGCTGGCGGGCCACGGTGTCCTGCGGCAGGCCGACGAGCGCGCCGATGTCGCGATCGCCGAACGCGGCGCGCTTGGCCGACACCAGCAGCTCGTCCGGCACGCGCCCGGTCCGGGCCACCTCGCGCCGGGTCGCGCGCAGCCGGCGCTCCAGCCGCACGAGGCGGCCCATCTCGGCCAGGAACCACGGAGCGATCCCGGTGGCCTCGTGCAGCTCGCGCGCGGACACCTCTCGGCGCAGCAGCGCCAGGATTCGCCAAAGCCGCGAGTCCGACGGCGCCAGGAACCGCCGCAGCGCCACCGGCCGCGCCGCCGCCGCGGCGCCGGCCCGGCTGGCACATACGAGTCCGTCCTCCCCCACGAAGACCTCACCCACCAGGTCCTCGCGGCGCAGACCTTTCGTCCGCGCCCGTGCTCCGCCGGGCCCGGCACCACGAGGCGAGAGGTAGGCCAGCGTGGGGCCCCAGGCCGGGTCCTCCGCCAGGAGCCCGCAACCCGCCTGCTCGAGGCCCCGGAGCGCCTTGTTGAGCGCTGCGCCGAAGGTGCGGTCGATCGCCATGACCTCGCCGGTCGCCTTCATCTGCGACCCGAGCGAGCGGTCGGCGCCGGGGAACTTGTCGAACGGGAAGCGCGGCAGCTTGACCACCACGTAGTCGAGCGCCGGCTCGAAGGCGGCCACCGTCGTGCCGGTCACGGCGTTGGGGATCTCGGCCAACCGACGGCCGACCGCGATCTGCGCCGCGACCCGCGCGATCGGGTAGCCGGTCGCCTTGGAGGCCAGAGCGGACGATCGGCTGACGCGCGGGTTGACCTCGATGACCGCGTGGTCCCGTCCGTCGGGCGAGAGGGCGAACTGGACGTTGCATCCGCCCTCGACACCGAGCGCCCGGATGATCGCCAGGGCCGCCGATCGGAGGCGCTGGTGGACGCGGTCGGGGAGCGTCTGGATCGGCGCCACCACGATCGAGTCGCCCGTGTGCACGCCCAGGGGGTCCACGTTCTCCATCGAGCAGACCGCGATGCAGGTGTCGTCGGCGTCCCGCATCACCTCGTACTCGATCTCCTGCCATCCCACCAGGCAGCGCTCGACCATCACCTGGTGGATGGGGCTCGCCCGCAGCCCCGCACGCACCCGTTCCCGGAACGCGGCCTCGGTCTCGACGATGCCGCCGCCGGTGCCACCCAGCGTGAAGGCGGGACGGATGATGGCCGGCAGTCCGATCCGTTCGAGCGCCCGCGCCGCCGACGCCTCCCACGCGCCCGGCGTGTCCCCCTGCACGATCTCCGACGGCGGGTACGGCTGCCCGAGCCGGTCGAGCAGATCGCGGAACCGCTCGCGGTCCTCGGCCATCTCGATGGCCTCGAGCGGTGTTCCGAGAAGCGCCACCCCGGTGCGCTCCAGCACGCCCTGACGGGCGAGGGCGGTGGCCAGGTTCAGCGCCGTCTGACCGCCCAGCCCGGCGAGGATCCCGTCCGGACGCTCCCGCTCGATGATCCGCTCGACGGTCTCGACCGTCAGCGGTTCCAAGTAGGTCACGTCCGCCACGCCGGGGTCGGTCATGATGGTGGCCGGGTTGGAGTTGAGCAGAATCGTCCGCACCCCCTCGTCCCGCAGCGCCCGGCAGGCCTGGGTGCCCGCGTAGTCGAACTCGGCCGCCTGGCCGATAACGACCGGGCCGGAGCCCAGGATCAGGACGCTGCGGGGTCGCGGACCGCGGGGAGGCCGCGCAACGGCAGTCCTCCGGAGTTGCGAGCCGCCGTCGCTCACGCTCGCGGCATCCTGACGCGGCCACCGTCCCCCTGCCGCACGCGCTCCACGAACCGGTCGAAGACCTCGACGGCATCCAGCGGCCCCGGCGAGCCCTCCGGGTGGTACTGCACCGACTCCACCGGCAGTCGGCGGTGACGCAGCCCCTCCACCGATCCGTCGTTCAGGTTGCGCTGACTGACGTAGAAGCCGCTGCCCGCCCCGATGCTCTCGCCCACCACCTCGACCTCGTGGTTCTGCGCGGTCACCTGGACGCGTCCGGAGCCGAGATCCCGGACGGGGTGGTTGGCGCCGTGATGCCCGAAACGGAGCCGGCGCGTCTCGCCGCCCGCCGCGATGCCGATGAGCTGGTGCCCGAGGCAGATGCCGAGCAGCGGGCGTCCGTCGGCGAGGGCGGCGCGGGCGAGCGTCAGCGGCCCAGCGAGGCGGGCCGGGTCGCCGGGACCGGGCGAGAGCACCAGCCCGCCCACCTCCGGGGCCAGCGCCGCTGCCGGTCCCGCGACGTGCGGCAGCACTCGGACCCGCACGCCCCGCCGCCGGAGGCTCCGCACGATCCCCGCCTTCAGCCCGTAGTCGACCACTGCCACCAGCGGCCCCCGGCCCGTCCCCACGTCGTAGGGATCCGCGGCGGAGACCTGCTCTACGAAATCCTGGTCTTCCCAGCGCGGGAGAGCGCGCGCGGCCGCCACCGCCGCCTCCCGATCGACCTGCCCGGGCGCCGTCACCAGCGCCCGCTGCACGCCCGCCCGGCGCAGGTGCCGCGCGAGCGCGCGCGTGTCCACGCCGGCGATGGCCGGAACGC